>JAAYHO010000015.1 GCA_012735335.1 Gammaproteobacteria bacterium | reverse complement strand
GGCGGCGGTGTTTGCCATCACCGTCACCATCCAGACCGGCTCACCGCTGCTGGGCGCGGCCTTCTTCCCGGTCGGTTTCATCATGCTCTACCTGATGGGCTTTGATCTGTTGACCGGAGTCTTTGTGCTGACCCCGCTGGCGCTGCTGGATCGCCGTCCCGGGATTACCCCGGCGGGCATCCTGCGTCACTGGGGCTGGGTATTTCTCGGCAACTTTGGCGGGGCGCTGACCGTGGCGGTGATGATGGCCTTTGTCTTCACCTACGGCTTCTCCGTGGATGCCGGTGAGGTGGGCGAGAAGATCTCCCATATCGGCGAGCGCCGCACTCTGGGCTATGCCGAATACGGTGCCGCGGGCTGGGCAACCATCTTCCTGCGCGGCATGCTGTGCAACTGGATGGTATCGCTGGGGGTGGTGGGGGCGATGATCTCCACCACCGTCGGCGGCAAGGCCATCGCCATGTGGATGCCGGTCATGCTGTTCTTCTATATGGGGTTCGAGCATTCGGTGGTGAACATGTTCCTGTTTCCCTTCGGCATGATCATGGGCGGTGACTTCTCGGTGATGGATTACATGATCTGGAACGAGATTCCCACTGCGCTGGGCAACCTGGTTGGTGGTCTGGCCTTTACCGGACTGACCCTGTACACCACCCATAGGCGCACTGCCCTTGGTCGCGCACCCGGTCGGACCCAGCCGTGCATGTCCGGGGCGGATGTCTGAAGTGAGGCAGTGCCATCTTTTGTTCGTCAAATCTTAATCTTGCTGTCGTCTGGTTTTCATCCGTGCTGCCCATCCTCTAGCGATCATAACTATGAGCCTGAGAGGGAAGCACGGATGTCGGACGAAAAGCGCGATAACATCACCATCGTTGATAATGGCAACGGTGATGAGCCGCAAATCAATTATACCGATAACAGAACCTTTGCCAGCGTACTGGAAGCGCGTCTGGCGCGGCGCAGTCTGTTGAAGGGCGGGGCCGGTGCTGCGGCGCTGGGTTTCATGAGCCTGGGGTTGGCGGGCTGCCTGAGCAACTCCAGCAGCAAGGATGATGATGACTCCAATGTGGGCGACGGTGACAATGGCAACGGCGGTGGTGACGCCGGTCCGCTGATTGGTTTCAGCGCTATCCCGACCAGCGAGTCGGATGAAATCATCGTTCCGGAAGGCTACAGCTATCAGGTGATGCTGCCCTGGGGGACACCGATTCTGGGTGCCATGCCGGCCTTCGCGCTGGATAACACCGGTGCGGAGCAGGCTGAACAGATGGGCTCGCACCATGACGGCATGCACTTCTTCCCGATCGAGGGTGAAGAGCCGTTTGAAGGCAGCTCGGAAGAAGGCCTGCTGGTGATGAACCATGAATACGTTGAGCCGCGTTTCATGCACGTCAACCATATTGGCCGGAAGCTTGGCAGCGGTGCTGTAATCATGAAGGATGATGGTACCCGCGATACGGATCAGGCGCTCAAGGAGCTGCATGCCCACGGAGTATCCGTCGTGCATGTGCGTAAGCGTAGCGACAATCACTGGGAGCATGTACATGGCAGTCAATACAACCGCCGGGTTCATGGTCTGACCCCGATGGAGCTGCGCGGCCCTGTACGTGGCAGCGATCTGGTGAAAACCAAGTACAGTCCTGAAGGTTTTGCCACCCGGGGTACCTTGAATAACTGTGCCATGGGCGTAACCCCTTGGAATACCTATATGGCGGCCGAGGAAAACTGGGCAGGTTATTTCGGTAACGGCGATGCCACCATCCCCCGTGAGCATGCCAATTATGGTATCCGTGCCAGCGATAGCCGCTATCGTTGGGCGCTGGCCAGCAGTGGTGAGGATCAATTCGTGCGCTTCGATGCCACCAGCAAAGGGGCTTCGGCGCTTGAAGATTACCGTAATGAGCCGAACTGCTTTGGCTGGATGGTCGAGATTGACCCCTTCAGCCCCGACAGCATACCGCAGAAGCGCACTACTCTTGGCCGCTTCGGTCACGAGGGTGTGGTATTCGGTCCGGCCATTGATGGCAAACCGGTGGTCTGTTATTCCGGTGATGACTCCACTAACCAGTTCATCTACAAGTTTGTCAGCGAGCAGCCTTTCCAGAAGGGTGTGACTGACGGCTCCATCCTCGATACCGGCGTGCTCTATGCTGCCAAATACAATGAGGATGGCACCGGCGAGTGGCTGCCGCTGGTCTATGGCCAGAACGGTCTGGATGCCTCCAATGGCTTCAGGGATCAGGCTGATGTGCTGGTCAACACCCGACTGGCTGCCGGTCTGATGGGCGCTACCCCGATGGACCGTCCGGAATGGGGCGCAGTTGACCCGAACAATGGTGATGTGTACTTCACCCTGACCAACAATAGCGGTCGCAGTGTGGCAGACGGGGCCAACCCGCGCACCCAGAACCGCCATGGTCATATCATCCGTTGGGCCGAAGATGGTGGTGATCATGCCTCCACCACCTTCCAGTGGGACATCTTCATCTTTGGCGGTGATGCAGGTGCCAGTGGTGAGGTTCACCTGAAGGGCGAGGGTATCGAGGTTGATGGTGTGCGCAAGCCGCTGACCGCCGATAACCTGCTCAGCTCGCCGGACGGCCTGTGGATCGACAAGGACAGCCGTGTGTGGATCCAGACGGATATTGGTGAAGGCAGCCAGAACTCTGGCCTGTTCGAAGTGTTCGGCAACAACGCCATGCTCT
>JAAYHO010000151.1 GCA_012735335.1 Gammaproteobacteria bacterium | reverse complement strand
TCGGAGTTGGATAGAACATCGTCACATTCATCGAACAGCAGCAGGGCGCTTTCGTCCCCGGCCAGCAGACTCTGGCAACACCGGTATGAGCTGAAGCGCTCGGCAGCGGAAATAGGCGAGCCGCAATTATCCGCGCTGCGAATTTCATACAGGCTCACTCCGAGAAAGACTGCCACGGCCCGGACCAGCTGGGTTTTGCCGGTACCTGGGTGACCATGAATCAGTATGTTCACGCCCGTAAGGGTGCCATTTAAACCACCCTGTAGAAAAGCTACCAGCGTGCCAAGAACACCCGCCAAGTGCTGAAAGTCATCCAAGCGGTGACGTACCGGTCGATCCTGGTCGCTGTACTGGCGTTGAATGGCACTGATGGCGTCTGCATGGTGAAGCAGCACGTCTGCCAGTCCAGGCGACAGTTCAAGGGGGCCATCGCGGTAGTTTGATGGCGGCACCATCAGGCCCGCCCCGAGCAATCTACTTCTGACCGAGAAAGCGTCACGAACCTGGTTCACCGGGTAATCCAACATGCAGGCAGTGAGGGAAGCAAAGCCCTGCACGCCCTCGGTACCGTCTATCAGGTTGCAGGTATCGCGCATGCCGGGGATCTGGTCCCTATAGACCATCAGTGCCAACACGTCACACTCCACTGGGCTCAGGCCCAATAGATGTTCCAGCGATGCCAGGTTGTCGTCCAGCACAAAGGGATGCACGGCAGTCTGCTCAGCCAGTTCATCCTGCACCTTCAACAGGCGTTGCAATAGCTCCCGTGGCTTGATCGCTTCTCCATCCAGTTCGCTCATTCCTACTAGCTCCAGGATGCTGGTATCCGGGCCCAGAGGGTGGGCTGCCATGGCTCTGTATCCTTTGCTCTCGATAAGGGCTCGTAGCGCCCATTGCATGGCCCGGGGGTAGTCGACACTGGATGGTATCGGGCGGGATCTTGCCCGGCGCCCTTTGCTTGCAGATGCTCTTGATATGGCCATGATCACTCCTTGGTAGCGATGACAAGGTTAGGATAAAGCCTGGGTGCGACGTAATATGTCGCGTTGCCTCAGCATACATAGATGGCTGACAATCAGGCATCATCCGACCCGGAGTGACTCAATAGTGCCGATAAGCTCGACCCGTTCCACTTTGGCCCGTATGTGGGAGCTGTTGCAGTTGTTACCCAGCGGGCCACCCGGGATGACCGCCACGCAGGCGCGGGAGAAACTGGCTTCGGCAGGGTATGAGGCCAGCAAGCGCACCATCGAGCGGGATCTCAACGAACTGTCGCGGCTGTTTCCGCTGCAGTGCAACAACAAAGGCACACCTTATGGTTGGTACTGGACACCGGGTAAGTCGGCGAACCTGCCAGGTATCAGTATCAGCGAAGCACTGACCCTCAAACTGGTGGAGAGCAGCATAAAGCCGCTTATCCCCCAGTGGATGCTCCAAGGGCTGGCATCACGCTTTGACCAGGCGCAGGAGAAGTTGGATGCGCTATCGCAGGACAACCCAGCAGCTCGCTGGCCAGAATACGTAGCCAGCGTAACGCCGAACATGATCCTGCTACCGCCCGAGATTGCCCCGGACATTCTGGCCACACTGCAAAAGGCGCTGGTTGAAGGGGTTCAGATTGAGGCTATCTACCGCTCTGCGCATAAACGGCAGCTCAAGTCATTCATCCTCAATCCCGCTGCATTGGTTCAGCGCGGACATACCACCTATCTGCTGGCCAGTAGTGAAGGCTTCACTGATATCCGGCAATACGTGCTGCACCGCTTCCAGT
>JAAYHO010000150.1 GCA_012735335.1 Gammaproteobacteria bacterium | reverse complement strand
TGGATTGCCGCGTCGCTATGCTCCTCGCAATGACGGGGAGCATGGCGATGGGGCCGGGGATCAGTTGAGGGCGAGGAAGCGGGCGGGGTCGATGGCCATGCCGTTGCGGTAGACTTCCAGGTGCAGGTGCGGGCCAGTGGAGCGGCCGGTGGAGCCGACGGTGGCGATCTGTTCGCCTTTCTTGACCAGATCACCCTTCTTTACCTGCAGCTCATGGGCATGGGCATAGCGGGTCTTGTAGCCGCCAACGTGGCTGATTTCAACCATGTTGCCATAGGCGCCATGTCGACCGGAGAAGGTCACGACACCGGCTCCGACCGCATGAATCGGTGTGCCACGAGGTGCGGCAAAGTCCAGCCCGGAGTGCACCGCGATGCGCCGGGTGATGGGGTCGGTGCGCCGACCGAAGCCGGAGGAAATATAGCCGTCGAGCACCGGCGTGAAGTCCAGTGCTGCGTTGGCATCGAGCTTGCGATTGAGCATCAACTCTTCCAGCAGGCGCAGTTGCTGGGTGCGGTCTTCCACCCTTGCGCTGAGCCGATCGAGAATATCCTGAACGCTGTCCCCTTCATGGGCGCTGGTGCTGCTGGGCAGTTCCGGACCACCCATGCCGGGGTCGGTGTTGAAGTCGAATTCGCCGTCGGACAGGTCAGCCAGTTCGGTGATCCGCTCACCCAATGCGTCCAGCCGCGACAACCGGGTCTGCAGGCTCCCGAGCTGCTGGGTCATGTGCTCCAATTGCACCCGCGACTCTTCCTTTATATAGTCAGCGCTCAGCTCGTACTCCTGTGCGGACTGCTGCCACAGCGCTTCGTAATCCAGCGCAGCAAGATTGCCGTCACTGGACGCGGGCGATGAAGTCAGTTGCCAGGTCAGCAGTGCAGCAATGATCGGCAACAGCAGAATGCCGACCAGACCGGTGATCAACCAGGGCGAGGACAGATTCACCGCCTTGCTGGTGCCACCGTGCTCGGTAACTATGATGATGTTCAAGTGAAGATCCCCAAAATATATCCCTGCGGTTCTGCTACGATGACCGCTGTACAGTCACTCCGAGGTTGCCATGTCTTTCTATCCCATGGACGCACGTCGCCCGGGTGACCTGCTGAAGACCCACTCCACCCTGAAGGGTCTGTTCCGCCAGGCTCGGGCTGTCGAGCGCATGCAGGTTCTGGTCGAATCGGTCATGGAACCAGCAGCACGCGAACACTGCCGCGCAGCCTCCTACCGTGACGGGGTGCTGAAAATGCTGGTGACCGACAGCCAGTGGGCTACCCGCATCCGCTATCAGCAAAGACGCCTCATCCGCCAACTGCAGGCCTACGCGGAATTCGCAACCTTAACGAAAATACACTGCAAGGTACAACCGCCACTGGTCAAAAAAGCCCGACCAGTTCGCAAAATGAAGCGGTCAATTGTCGCAGCGGATACCCTCATCGAAACCTCCCGCTATATAGAAGACCCGAATCTGCGGGGTGCGCTGGAGCGGCTGGCGCGGCACCATCGGGGCGAGAGCTAAGGCCTCAGGTCTTCCGGGCGAGTGATCTTGATGTTGTCGGCGCGGCCTTCCACCAGACGGGGACGATGCCCAGCCCATTCCATGGCTGAGGACTCATCGGTGATGACAGCTCCGGCGGCAAGGGCGTCACCGAGCGCGCTGCGCAGTGCGCCGAGGCGGAACATCTGCGGGGTGTAAGCCTGCCAGTACAGGCTGCGATCCGGTGTGCTGCTGACCCGGCCATCGGCATCGGCCAGTTTCAGGGTGTCGCGTACCGGTACCGCCAGCAGACCGCCAACCGGGTCATCCTGCAGTTGCGCAAGCAGTTTCAACAGGTCGGACTCGGCCAGATTGGGCCGGGCGGCGTCATGTACCAGCACCCAGTCATCCGCGGCAGCACCCAGTTCAGCCAGCCGGTGCAGGCCGTTGAGCACCGAATCGGCCCGCTCCCGGCCACCATCGGTACGGGTTATGCGCGGGTCAACAGCGCAGGGCAACTGCGACCACCAGCCATCCTCTGGGGACAGGCAGACCACCAGGCCCAGCAGGCCGGGCTGGTCGAGGAAGCAATCCAGGGTATGTTCGATCAGGCTGCGTTGGCCCAACTTGAGATACTGCTTGGGACGATCGGCCTGCATGCGTGAGCCGACACCCGCTGCGGGAATGACGACCCAGAAAGGGGGAGTGGTGTCAGTCATCGCCACTCAACTGGAACAGGGTTTCGCCTTCCTTGACCATGCCCAGCTCATGCCGGGCACGTTCTTCGATGGTTTCCAGCCCCTGTTTCAGCTCGATAACCTCGGCGGTAAGCACACGATTGCGTTCCAGCAGTTGCTCATTCTGCTGTTGCTGGTCGGCAATGTCCTGCTTGAGCTGGGCAACATGCGCCAGACTGCCCTCACCGACCCACAGACGATACTGCAGGGCGGCGAGCAGGGTCAGCGATATTACCCAGAGCCATTTCAAACGCGTGTCTCCGTCGGTGTTCAGCCACGGAACTCGTCGCGGCCCTTGTAGGGTGCCTGGCCCGCCAGTTGCTCTTCAATGCGCAGCAGCTGGTTGTACTTGGACACCCGGTCGGAGCGGCACAGCGAGCCGGTCTTGATCTGACCCGCAGCGGTACCTACGGCCAGGTCGGCGATGGTGTGATCTTCGGTTTCACCGGAGCGATGCGAAATCACCGCAGTGAAGCCAGCGGCCTTGGCCATCTGGATGGCTTCCAGGGTTTCGGTCAGCGAGCCGATCTGGTTGAACTTGATCAGGATGGAGTTGCCGATCTGCTCGTCGATACCGCGCTTGAGGATTTTGGTGTTGGTCACGAACAGGTC
>JAAYHO010000149.1 GCA_012735335.1 Gammaproteobacteria bacterium | reverse complement strand
GGTCTTGAAAAAACGCGCCGCCCACAGCCATTTATCCAGCCGCGGCTTGCCCTCATCGCTCATCGGGTCTGTACTCCTGTTGAACATGAATTTTCTGCAGTGTATCAAGCTTGTTGAAAAAGCATTCCTCGTCCATCATGCGCGCCATCGCGGATCGTCGGAGACGGCATGAAAACCTTTGATCATCTGAACGTGATCGGGCTGCGTGAATGGATCGGTTTGCCGGAGCTGGGCATTGACAAGGTTCGCGCCAAGGTCGACAGCGGTGCCAGGACATCCGCCCTGCACGCCAGCGATATCGAGACATTCCAGCACGACGGCGAGACCTGGGTGCGCTTTCTGGCGCACACCGGCACCCTGCGCAAGCCCCGTCACACACCATGCGAGGCCCGGCTGGTCAGCTATAAAAGAATCAGAAGTTCCAATGGACAGCTGCAGGAACGGCATGTCATCCGCACCCCCATGGTGCTGGGCGACCAGTGCTGGGAGGTGGACTTCACCCTGACCTGCCGCCAATCCATGCGTTACCGCGTACTGCTCGGCTGCACCGCCATGCTCGATGGGCAACTTGTCATCAATCCTGGACTACGCTTCGTCCAGGCCCAACCACAGATCGATCGATTCACCAAGGGTTGAAGAAACATCATGAAAATTGCGGTACTGTCGCGCAATCCCAAGCTCTACTCTACCCGCCGCCTGGTTGAAGCCGGGCAGGCGCGCGGCCACGAGATGCACGTCATCGACACCCTGCGTGCCTATATGAACATTGCCAGCCACAAGCCGAGCATCCACTACAAGGGCTCAGAGCTGGAGCCCTTTGACGCGGTCATTCCGCGTATCGGCGCATCCATCACCTTCTATGGCACGGCAGTATTGCGTCAGTTCGAGATGATGGGCGTGTTTCCGCTGAACGAGTCGGTAGCCATCAGCCGCTCCCGGGACAAGCTGCGCTCGCTGCAGCTGCTGTCACGCAAGGGCGTCGGTCTGCCGGTCACCGGCTTTGCTCACTCCCCGGACGACATTCCGGATCTGATCAGCATGGTCGGCGGCGCGCCGCTGGTGATCAAGCTGCTGGAAGGCACCCAGGGTATCGGTGTGGTGATGTGCGAGACCGAGCAGGCCGCCGAGTCGGTACTGGAGGCCTTCATGGGGCTCAAGGCCAATATCATGGTGCAGGAATATATCCGCGAGGCCGGTGGTGCGGATATCCGCTGTCTGGTGGTGGGCGATCGGGTGATCGCGGCGATGAAGCGTCAGGCCAAGGCCGGCGAATTCCGCTCCAACCTGCACCGTGGCGGCAGCGCCAGCCTGATCAAGATCACCCCTGAAGAACGCATGACCGCGGTGCGTGCGGCCCGGGTGATGGGCCTGAATGTGGCCGGGGTGGACATACTGCGCTCCAACCATGGGCCGGTGGTCATGGAAGTCAATTCCTCGCCAGGCCTGGAAGGCATCGAATCCACCACCGGCAAGGATATTGCCGGGCTGATCATCGGATATATCGAGAAGAACGGCAGACCCAATCAGACTCGTACCCGGGGCAAGGGTTGAGTCATGCCAAGCCGCATCAACACTCCACAGTCAGCGACGGACACAGACTGCTGAAATCCTCCACCGCATCAAACTCCTCGGTATCACGCAGGGCACCCTTGCTGTCCGGCTGCCGTACCGCCAGCAGTTGGGCAATGCCGAACTCCCGGGCGGAGCGCAGGATGGTCAGGCCGTCGTCGATGAACAGGGTGCGTGCCGGATCGAAGTCCACCTCGGCGCGCAGGGCGTGCCAGAAGGCCTGTTCTTCCTTGGGATAACCGAAGTCGTGGGAGCTGATCAGGCGCTGGAACCAGGTGCGCAGTTCGACCCGCTCCATCTTCAGCGACAGTGAGTCGCGGTGGGCGTTGGTGATCAGGATCACCTGGCGGCCGCTTTTCTGCAGCGCCTGCAGGAACAGATCCGCGTCCGGACGCAGCTGGATCAGGTGGGCTACTTCGCGCTTGAGTTCGACGATCGGCAGATCCAGCTCGCGGGTCCAGAAGTCCAGACAGTACCAGTCCATCTGCCCCTGAATGCGCTGCATCAGGGGATAGATGTGTTGTTTGGCCCAGGCCAGGCTCTGGCCGTGCTTGTCGGCGTAGCGCTGGGGCAGGTATTCGACCCAGAAGTGATTGTCGAAATGCAGGTCCAGCAGTGTGCCGTCCATATCCAGCAGCACTGTGTCGATGGTGTTCCAGTTGAGCATGGCAGTTGGGTTTTAAGCGGGTGGGCGGCTATCATAACAAACCAGTCAATAGTCACGGAGCCAGCATGCCGCAGAAGCCAGACATCCTCGATGCCCGCATTGTCGCGAAAAGTCGCCTGTTCACCGTCGAGCAGATGCAGCTGCGTTTCAGCAATGGAACCGAGCGCACCTATGAACGACTGGTCAGCTCCGGCAGAGGGTATGGCGCGGTGATGGTGGTTGCCATGCGCGACGAGCGCACTGCGGTGCTGATCGAGGAATACTGCGGCGGTACCCAGGATTATCAGCTGTCCCTGCCCAAGGGGCTGGTCGAGCCCGGTGAGGATGTGCTGGATGGAGCCAACCGCGAATTGATGGAGGAAACCGGCTTCGGTGCCCGGCAGCTGGAGCTGCTGGGCAAGCTGTCGCTGTCACCGGCCTACATGAGCCAGAGCATTTCCGTGGTACTGGCCCGGGATCTGTACGAGAAGCGTCTGCCGGGGGATGAACCCGAGCCGATCCGTGTGGACAGTGTCGACCTCTATGACCTGAGCAGCCTGCTGGGGCGCGGCTTTACCGAAGGCCGGGCACTGGCGGCGCTGTATCTGGTGCGCGATCTGCTGGAGCAGCGCGGCGAGCTGGTCAGATGAGCCTGCCCTTTGCCGTGGAGGCGCTGTGTCAGCTGGCCCGGGAGGCGGGTAATATCGCCCTGCCCTGGTGGCGCAAGGACCCCGAAGTCATCACCAAGGCCGATGACTCGCCGGTGACGGCGGCGGACCTGGCCGCCAATCAGCATATCGTCGATGGCCTGCGCCGTCTGACCCCGGATATTCCGATCCTGTCCGAGGAAGCAGCCGATGTGCCCTTCGCCGAACGCCAGCACTGGACGCGCTTCTGGCTGGTCGATCCGCTGGACGGCACCCGTGAATTCATTGCCGGCAGCGACGAGTTTACCGTCAACATTGCCCTGATCGAACAGGGTCAGGTGCGCTTCGGGGTGGTCGGGGTGCCCGCTCGCGATACGCTGTACTGGGGTGGCGCCGGCCTCGGCAGTCAGCGCCAGCGGGGGGACGAGGCAGCGCAGCCGATCCATTGCCGTGCTCCGGCCGCACCACTCAAGCTGGTCGCCAGCCGCCGGCATACCAGTGCCGACCAGCAGGCGCTGCTGCAACGTCTGGAAGCGGCCTGCCGGATAGAACTGACCAGTGTCGGCAGCTCGCTCAAGTTCTGCCTGCTGGCCGAGGGCGAGGCCGATCTGTACCCGCGTTTTGCCCCAACCAGCCAGTGGGACACCGCCGCCGCCCAGGCGGTACTGGAAGGTGCCGGAGGCCAGGTGCTGGGACTGGATGGCCAGCGCTTCCATTACCCCCAGCGCAGTGACTGGTTGAACCCCTACTTCATTGCCACCGGCCAGCCGGACGAATCACTGCGTCGGTTGTTACTCAACTAGACTGTCTTACCAGCCGGTTGCAAACCCGCCCGCCGCAGGAGCCCGATATGTTCTTTCGCACCGTACCCGAGCACAAGTTGCGTCTGCCCACCCCCGCCGAGGCCCTGCCCGGCCGTGCCGAGCCGATTGCCACCAGCAGTACCCATGCGGTGCTGAATACGCCGATCAAGACACCCATCCCCGAGGACCTGCAACAGATCATCGTCGGCATGGGCTGTTTCTGGGGGGCCGAACGCCTGTTCTGGCAGCTGGAGGGGGTGTACAGCACCGCCGTTGGTTACAGCGCCGGGCTGACGCCCAACCCCACCTACGAGGAAGTCTGTTCCGGAATGACCGGTCATAACGAGGTGGTTCTGGTAATATTCGACCCCGACGTGCTGCCGCTGGATGAGCTGCTGCGGGTATTCTGGGAAAACCATGACCCAACCTGCGGCATGCGCCAGGGCAATGATCAGGGTACCCAGTACCGTTCCGGTATCTATGTCAGCAATATGCATCAACTGGCACAGGCACAAGTCAGCCGGGCGCGTTTTGCCGATGCGTTGCAGCAGGCCGGTCTGGGCCCCGTTACCACGGAAATAGCCCAAGCGGCGGAATTTTATTACGCCGAGGACTATCATCAACAATACCTGCACAAGAATCCGGGCGGCTATTGCGGTATTGCCGGGACCGGAATTTGTATGAGGTAATAGTTTTTTGCTTGCAGATTCAGTGGATTACTAATAAAACATCCGCTCTGCGAAATCCATATCGACAACTCTGGCCCTCCATGGAGCATCGATAAAGGCCCGCTATCCGGCATACCGGGCCCAACCACAACTATCACTTTCACCATTTATTCAGGGAGCCCATGCTGTTACTGATACTGACTCTGATCCCTTTTATCGGGTGCTTTCTGGCCGCACTTCTGCCGGTCAACGCACGCAACAGGGAAGCCTGGCTCTCTGCCGCGATCGCCCTTGTCGGGCTGATCATCATTGGCAGCCTGTTTCCGCAGATCAATAACGGCGAGGTTGTACGCTACCAGATCGACTGGATGCCCGAGTACGGGCTGAATCTGGTACTGCGCATGGACGGTCTGGCATGGCTGTTCTGCATGCTGATCATCGGTATATTCCTGCTGGTGGTGGTCTACGCGCGCTACTACATGTCACCGGAAGATCCGGTGCCGCGCTTCTTCTCCTTCCTGCTGGCGTTCATGGGCTCCATGCTCGGCGTGGTGCTGTCCGGCAACCTGATCCAGCTGGTGATGTTCTGGGAGCTGACCAGTCTGTCGTCCTTCCTGCTGATCGGCTACTGGCACCACCGGGCCGAAGCCCGCCGGGGTGCACGCATGGCCTTTACCGTGACCGCCACCGGTGGCCTGTGCCTGCTGGCAGGCGTGCTGATGCTCGGGCATATCATCGGCAGCTACGATCTGGATGTAGTGCTGGCCTCCGGTGAAACCCTGCGTGAACATGCCTGGTATGTGCCTACGTTGATCCTGATTGCGCTGGGTGCGCTGACCAAGAGCGCCCAGTTCCCGTTCCATTTCTGGCTGCCCCACGCCATGGCTGCGCCGACTCCGGTATCGGCCTATCTGCACTCGGCTACCATGGTCAAGGCCGGGGTATTTCTGCTGATGCGTCTGTGGCCGGTGCTGTCCGGCACCCCGGAGTGGACCTGGATCATCGGCGGCGCCGGGGTCTGCACCCTGATGATCGGCTCCTTCATCGCCATCTTCCAGCATGACCTCAAGGGCCTGCTGGCCTACTCGACCATAAGCCATCTGGGTCTGATCACCGCCCTGCTCGGCATAGGCACGCCGCTGGCGATGGTTGCGGCGATCTTCCATACCCTCAACCATGCGACCTTCAAGGCCTCGCTGTTCATGGCGGCGGGTATCATCGACCACGAAAGCGGCACCCGTGACATGCGCCAGCTGCGCGGCCTGGGCAAGCTGATGCCCTATACCAGTACCCTGGCGATTGTCGCCTCGGCGGCCATGGCCGGGGTACCCTTCCTCAACGGTTTCCTGTCCAAGGAAATGTTCTTTGCCGAGACCCTGCTGGTCGGCAGCAACAGCAACTGGTGGATGCCGCTGGCGGCCATCACCATGGGTATCTTCAGCGTGGTCTACTCGCTGCGCTTCATCCATGTGTTCTTCGGCGAGCCCGCCACCGACCTGCCCAAGACACCCCACGAGCCGCCGCGCTGGATGCGCTTTCCGGTGGAAGTACTGGTGGTGTTCTGCCTGGTGGTTGGCATCATCCCCGGCCTGAGTGTCGGCCCGCTGCTGCATAACAGCGTGCAGTCGGTGCTCGGCGAGCAGACGCCCTACTACAGTCTGGCGCTGTGGCATGGCTTCAACCTGCCTTTGCTGATGAGCTTCATTGCCCTGGGCGGCGGTGTACTGCTGTATACGATTCTGCGCTCCCGCTTCAACCTGCCACAGCGCACCCGGGCACCGGTGCTGTACCGTTTCAGCGGCAAGGAGGCTTACGAAAGCACCATGCTGGAGCTGCGCAGCGCCGCCTCGCGACTGGAAAAACTGCTCGGCACCCGGCGGCTGCAACCGCAGCTGGTGTTGCTGGTATCGGTCTGTCTGGGCGCGGCAGTGGCGGCGGCAGTCAGTGTGCCGCAGGTGTGGGCGGCCCTTGAGCCCAGCACCCCGCATATCCCCTTCAGCGTGCTCTGGCTGATCGGCGGTGCCTGCGCGGTTGCCGCCGCCTGGCAGGCCAAATACCACCGGCTGGCCGCACTGGCGCTGGTCGGCGGCACCGGTCTGGTGGTGTGCCTGACCTTCCTCTGGCTGTCCGCACCGGATCTGGCGCTGACCCAGTTGATGGTCGAAACCGTTACTACCGTATTGATCCTGCTCGGTCTGCGCTGGCTGCCGCCGCGGCTGCTGTCGATCGAGCAGGACCGGGCAGAAGCCGTACTCACCCGCACCCGGCGTAGCCGTGACTTCATTCTGGCGGTAGCCGCCGGACTGGCCATGGCTGCCATCAGCTATCTGGTACTGATGCTGCCAGCCGGTGCGGGTATCGGTGGCTTCTTCCTCGAGCGTTCGCTGTCCGAGGGCGGCGGCAGCAACGTGGTCAACGTGCTGCTGGTGGACTTCCGCGGCTTCGATACCATGGGCGAGATTGCCGTACTGGGTATCGTGGCGCTGACCGTGTACGGCCTGCTGCGGCGCTTCCGCCCGGCGCCGGAAAGCATGGCGCGGCCGCCACAGCAGACCAATCTGATCGACCCGGCGGCGCAGCAGACTCCCGCAGAACAGGCGGAAACCGGCTACATGATGGTGCCCGGCGTGTATCTGCGCCTGCTGCTGCCGATGATCCTGGTGGTCTCGCTGTACTTCTTCATGCGCGGGCACAACCTGCCCGGCGGCGGCTTCGTCGCCGGCCTGGTGTTCTCGGTAGGTATCATCATCCAGTACATGCTGGCCGGTACCCTGTGGGTGGAGTCGCGTCTGCACCTGCAACCGCACCGCTGGCTGGCGCTGGGCCTGGTGGTTGCCGTCGTTACCGGCCTGGGTGCCTGGGCGGTCGGCTATCCGTTCCTGACCAGCCACACCGCCCACTTCACCCTGCCGCTGCTCGGCGAATTGCATATGCCCAGCGCATTCTTTTTTGATCTTGGCGTGTTCTGCGTGGTGGTCGGCGCCACCATGCTGATTCTCACCGCCCTCGCGCACCAGTCGATCCGCAGCCACCGTCTGCCGCTGGCTGCCACCGAGGCCGCCGGTGCCGCTGAAAAGGAGGAAAACTGATGGAAGCTGTCATCGCCATTGCCATCGGCGTACTGTTCGCCTCGGGCGTCTGGCTGATCCTGCGCCCACGCACCTTTCAGGTGATCATCGGCCTGCTGCTGATCTCCTACGCAGTCAACCTGTTCATCTTCATCATGGGTCGTCTGAACGTGAACAAGCCGCCGCTGACACTGGAAAAGTCGGTGGATGCGGGGCTGTTTGCCGACCCGGTGACCCAGGCGCTGGTGCTTACCGCGATCGTCATCGGCTTTGCCACCACCGCCCTGTATCTGGTGCTGTTGCTGACCTCACGCGGGCTGACCGGCACTGACCACGTGGATGGCAAGGAACCCCGTCAATGAGTTTCTGGGCTGACCAACTGATTCTGCTGCCCATTCTGCTGCCGCTGCTGTTTGCTGCGGCGCTGGTGCTGCTCAGCGGCCGCCAGCAGCAGCTCAAGTTCGCCGTTAACCTGATCGGTACCCTGGCGCTGCTGGTGGTGGCACTGGCGCTGTTCTGGCTGACCGATCAGGAGATCTGGGCTGATGGCGTAGGCGTCTATCTGGCTGCCAACTGGGTCGCGCCCTTCGGCATCGCGCTGGTAGTGGATCGGCTGTCGGCACTGATGCTGACGCTCTGCGCGGTGATTGCCGTCACCGCGCTGATCTTCTCCTACCGCCGCTGGAGCCGCGCCGGGGTGCACTTCCACTCGCTGTTCCAGTTTCTGCTGGCGGGCATCAACGGCTCCTTCATCACCGGTGACCTGTTCAACCTGTTCGTGTTCTTCGAGATCATGCTGGCCGCTTCCTACGGCCTGCTGTTGCTCGGCCTGCAACCCAACCGGGTACGCGCCAGCATGCAGTATGTGGTGATCAACCTGGTGGCCTCGTCGTTCTTCCTGATCGGCGTGGCTCTGATCTATGCCGCCTCCGGCACCCTGAACATGGCCGACCTGGCGGTGCGCGCGGTCAGCATGAGTGACAGCGAACGCCTGCTGCTGGAAACCGGCGCGGCGGTGCTGGCGATTGCCTTCCTGACCAAGAGCGCCATGTGGCCGCTGGGCTTCTGGCTGCCGACCACCTACTCCGCCGCCGCGCCGCCGGTGGCCGCCATGCTGGTGCTGATGACCAAGGTCGGTATCTACGCCATCCTGCGGCTGTGGTTGCTGGTATTTGCCGACCAGGCCGACAGTCTGAATGCCCTGTCCGGTGCGGTGCTGGTCACCGGCGGCCTGCTGACCCTGGCCTTCGGCACCATCGGACTGCTGGGCAGTCAGGAACTCGGACGCATGGCCGGTTTCAGTGCCATCATCTCCTCCGGCACCCTGCTGGCTGCCATCGGCTACGGCCAGCCCAAGGTGATAAGCGCGGCGCTGTTCTATCTGGTCAGCTCGACCCTGGCGGTAGCCGCCTTCATGCTGCTGATGGAGCTGATCGAGCGTATCCGCAAGCCCAGTGCCACCATGCTGGCGCTGACCATGGAAGCCTTTGCCATCGATGACTCGCCCGAGGAGTCCGCCGGGGTGGTCATCCCCGCTGCCATGGCATTCATCGGCCTGTCGTTTATCGCCTGTGCACTGATCATCGCCGGTCTGCCGCCACTGTCCGGCTTCATGGCCAAGTTCGCGCTGTTCCATGCGCTGCTCAACCCCACGGGGCTGTTTACCGACAACCTGTATTCCGCCGGGCCGCTGGCCTGGGGCATTCTGGCCCTGGTGATCCTCTCCGGCCTGTCGGCGATCATCTCGCTGATGCGCTTCGGCGTACGTGCCTTCTGGGCCATTCCGGATGCCAAACCACCGCGTCTGCAACTGACCGAGGCACTGCCGGTCACCCTGTTGCTGTTGCTGTGCATCGGCATCAGCATCGGCGCCGGGCCGACCAGCCGCTATATGGAGCGCACCTCGGCAGCGTTGCATGAACCGCAGCTGTATATCCAGCGGGTGCTGTCCGCCCCCGCCGTGCCCGGTGTGGTCAGCACCGCAGGAGTCGAGCCATGAAACGCTGGCTGCCCACTCCGCTGATCTCCCTGACTCTGCTGCTGTTGTGGCTGATGCTCAACCAGACCCTGGCCCTGGCCCATGTACTGCTGGGTGCCATCATTGCCGTGGCGGTGCCGTTGCTGATTGCCCCGCTGCGGCCCACGCCGGTGAAGGTATCGCGACCACTGACGGTGATCCGCCTGACCATGTACTCGCTGATCGAGATACTGCGCTCCTGCTTCAACGTCTGCTGGCTGATCCTGCTGCGCTCCGACCGGCTCAACACCCAGTTCATCCGCATCCCGCTGGACCTGCGCGACCCGCACGGTCTGGCGGTGCTGGCCTGCATCATCAACTCGACACCGGGTACCGTGTGGGTGGAGATCATTCCGGGCAGCAGCGATCTGGCCCTGCACGTGTTCGACCTGCACGATGCCGACTGGTGGGTGAACATGATCAAGACCAAGCTGGAGCAACCCTTGATCGAGATCTTTGAACAGGAGAAAGCATGATTGCCCTGATGCTGACGGTCGCGCTGGGGTTCGCCCAGCTGTGCGTGATGCTGGCGCTGATCTTCTGCGCCATCCGCCTGCTGCGTGGCCCCACCGCCCAGGATCGGGTGCTGGCACTGGATTCGCTGTGGATGGCCGCCATGCTGTTCATCCTGCTGCTGGGCATCCGTTTTTCCAACGTCATCTACTTCGAGGCGGCGCTGGTGATCGCCCTGACCGGCTTCGTCTCCTCCATCGCCCTGGCCAAATTCCTGATGCGCGGGGAGATCATCGAATGAGCAACTTTCTGACCCTGCCCATGGCCGAGATCAGCCCCTGGCTGGCCATCCCCATGGCCCTGCTGCTGGTAATCGGCGGCATCATCACCTTTACCGGTGCCCTGGGACTGCTGCGCCTGCCCAACTTCTACCAGCGCATCCACGGCCCGGCGGTGTTCATCACCGTGGGCACCGGCTGCTTCCTGATTGCCTCCATGCTGTACTTCAGCGGCACTCTGGAGCGCCCGGTGGTGCATGAGCTGCTGATCACCGCCTTCGTGCTGCTCACCGCCCCGGTGGTGTCCATGATGATCATGCGCGCCGCCGTGTACCGGGATCTGCGCAAGCGCCAGCCCGACGGCCAGCCAGGGGATGCCTATCAGTTCCCGGATGAGCAGTAACCCGCCGCATCATCTGATCCATCCACACACAGGGCACATAAAGGACACACATCCAGCCGAAATACTGCTGTCATCAACTCACCAGGAGAGTATGCATGAACAGAGTAATCGGCTGGCTATTCCTTATCGCGGGGCTGCTGGGTCAACTGGCCCAGGCTTCTTCCCACCCTCTGCCCCAGTCAGACCAGGCCTTGACCGGGGTCTTCCTGATGCGCAGCGCTGCCCATGACGACTGGCAACCGGCGCTGCTGCTCAATACCGAAATGGATGTACGCATCAGCGGGCCACTGGCCGAAGTACGGGTGCGCCAGCATTTCGCCAACCCGGGCCGGGCCTTTGCCGAGGGCCGCTATGTATTGCCGGTAGCCGAGAATGCCGCCGTGCATGGCATGCTGCTGGAAATCGGCGAGCGCCGCATCCAGGGCGAAATCCGCGAGCGCCAGCAAGCCAGAGCCATGTACCAGCAGGCCCGCGACAGCGGTCAGCGCAGTGCCCTGGTGGAGCAGAACCGGCCCAACCTGTTCAGCACCTCGGTGGCCAATATCGATGCCGGTGCCACCATTACCGTGACGCTGGAGTACAGCGAACTGCTGATCCCCGACGCCAACCGCCTCGGCCTGCGTCTGCCGCTGACCATGACCCCACGCTACACCCCCGCTGTGCAACCGAACGATCACCCATTGCCCGCTCTTGCGCCCGGCGCAGTCGAAGGTCCCATTGTCGCGCGTCTGGCCGATGCCGAGGCATCACACCAGGCGCAGCTGGATATCTACCTGGATGCGGGTATGCCGCTGGACAGCATCCGCAGCCCCAGCCATACCGTCAGCCACGCCTACGATGGCCGTGGCTACCGCATCGAGCTGGAGAGCAACCCGGTAGCCATGGACCGCGATTTCATCCTCGAATGGGAACTGCCCGCCAGCGCCGGTAACCAGGCGGCGGTATTCACCGAGACCCTGGGCGATGATCACTATGCGCTGCTGATGCTGTCCCCCGCCGCCGCTCCGGTCAGCCAGCAACGCCAGCCCCGGGAGATGCTGCTGATCATCGACAGTTCCGGCTCGATGCAGGGCCAGCGCATGCGTCAGGCCCGCCAGAGTCTGGTCCACGCCCTCGACCGGCTGCAACCCGACGATCTGTTCAACGTGCTGGAGTTCAATCACCACCACAGCCAGCTGTTCCGTCAGCCGCAACCGGCCAGTGCCGAGAACCTGGCCCAGGCCCGGCAGTGGGTCAACGCCCTGCGGGCCAATGGCGGAACCGAGATGCTGTCGGTACTGCGTGACGCCCTGTCACAACCCAGCGAAGCGGGTTACCTGCGCCAGTTGGTGTTCATTACCGACGGTTCGGTCAGCAACGAGCAGGAGATACTGGACATGATCCAGTACCGGCTGCAGCAGGCCCGGCTGTTCACCGTCGGTATAGGCGCCGCGCCCAACAGCTATCTGCTGCGCAAGGCCGCCGAGATCGGCCGTGGGCACTTCACCCCGGTGCATGACGGCGACGGGGTGGCCGAGTCGATCAACCGGCTGTTCGAGAAGCTGGAAGCACCGGTGCTGACCGGCCTCAGTCTGGAACTGGAGCCGGGCATCCACGCGGAAACCTGGCCACAGCGGCTGCCCGACCTCTACGCCAATCAGCCGCTGGTGGTGACCATGAAGCTCAACCGCCTGCCCGAATCCATTACCCTGCACGGGCATCAACCAGAGCCCTGGCAGCAGCAACTGGTGCTGCCCGAAGCGCATCACAGTCCAGGCACCGCCCGACTCTGGGCCCGGCGCAAGATCGAATCACTGATGGATGGCCTGCTTGAGGGCCGGACCGAGTCAGAAGTACGCGAGGCAGTACTGGAAGTAGCCCTGCAACACCAGCTGATGAGCCGCTACACCAGCTTTATCGCCATCGAGCAGACGCCGGTGCGCCGTGCCGACGAGCCACTGGCAAGCCAGCAGGTGCCCAACCTCAACCCGGCCGACCACCACCTGTATCCGCAGACCTCGCTGGGCCTGCTGCGACTCTGGCTGCTGGCAGCGGCCCTGTTCAGCGCCGCACTGGCCTTGCTGGCCGGTCCCGGCAGACGCCGCCGGATCAGCAACCAATGACCATGCAAAAGCCATATGATCTGCGCAGGCTGCTGGCCTTCGCCCTGCTGTTGGTTGCCCTGGGCCTGTCCGGCAAGGCCCTGTGGCTGCAGGGCAAGGCACTGGTGGCTCAATGGCTGATCGCCCAAGCCTGGGAGCAGCAGTTGACCAACGGCGCGCCGGTCAAGCCCTGGGCCTGGGCCGATACTTGGCCGGTGGCCCGGCTGACTACCCCGTCCGGCAAACAGCAGCATGTACTGGCCGGGGTCAGCGGCCAGGCCCTGGCCTTCGGTCCCGGCCAACTGGATAACGGTGTCGCCCCGGGGCAGCCCGGTACCCTGCTGCTGGCCGGTCATCAGGACAGTCACTTCGCCTTTGTCGAACAGCTGCAGCCCGGCGATGTGCTGCAGCTGCAGGGCGGCGATGGCCGGGAATACCGCTACCGGATCGCCAGCACCCGGGTAGTCGACAGCCGCCACGAACAGATAACCCTGCAACATGATCAGGCCGAGCTGCGACTGGTCACGTGCTTTCCCTTTGCCTCGCTGGCCAGCGGCGGACCGCTGCGCTATGTGGTCAGCGCCTGGCTGGAGGGCAGCAGCGGATGATTGCGCCCGCACCGTCATTGACGCCACAATCGGGGCTGCTGATTCCGGGAGAGCCCATGGACGACAGGATACTCATCATCGAGGACGAGGCTGCGATTGCCGATGCCTTGCTCTATGCCCTGCATACCGAGGGCTTCGCGACCCACTGGTGCGCGCTGGCCAGCGACGGCATGGCCTGGCTGCAGGGTAACCCGGTGGATCTGGTGATCCTCGATGTGGGCCTGCCGGATGAGAACGGCTTCGAGCTGTGCCGGCGGATACGCCGCTTCTCCTCAGTGCCGATCATCTTCCTGACCGCGCGCAAGGAAGAGGTCGACCGCATCGTCGGCCTGGAGCTCGGAGCCGACGATTATGTGGTCAAACCCTTCAGCCCCCGGGAGATCTCCGCCCGGGTCAAGGCCATACTGCGCCGTACCCGCCCAGCCGCCGACGCCATCGGTGATGATAGCTGGTTCCACCACGAGCCGCAGCAGCGGCGCATCCGCTACCACGGCCAGTGGCTGGATCTGACCCGCTACGAGTATCTGATCCTCGGTGCCCTGCTGCGCCATCCCGGCCACGTGCTCAGCCGCGATCAACTGATGGATGCCGCCTGGGATGACCCCGGTGCCAGTCTGGACCGGGCAGTGGACACTCATATCAAGGGCATCCGCATGAAGCTGAAGCAGATCCTCCCGGAGCTGGACCCGGTCGTCACCCACCGGGGGCTGGGCTACAGCCTGAAAACCCGATGAGTCTCAGCGTCCGCATCCTGATCGCCTGGTTCCTGCTGGCCGGACTGGCCACCCTGCTGTTTCTCAACAGCATACTCAACCAGTTGCCCTCCTCGGTGCGCCAGGCCAGCGAGGAGGTGCTGATCGACAGTGCCAATCTGATGGCCGAGGTCGCCGCCCTGCACTGGGAGCAGGGTTTCGCGCCGGACTCGCCGTTCGCCGCGGCGGTGCGCAGCTATCAGTCGCGCAGCCTGGATGCGCATATCTGGTCGCGCCACAAGACCCGTACCGAGCTGCTGATCTACCTCACCGACAGTCAGGGGCAGGTGCTGTTCCACAGCGATCCGGCGCTGATCGGTGAGGACTTTTCCCGCTGGCGGGATGTGAGCCTGACCCTGCGCGGCGAATACGGCGCCCGCACTACTCGTCTTGACCCGCAGGATGAACTCAGCAGCTATATGCATGTGGCCGCGCCGGTGCAATCCGGCGAGCAGTTGCTCGGGGTGCTGACCCTGGCCCAGCCCACCGCCAGTCTGCAACCCTTCATCACCCTGGCGCATGGTTACTTCTGGCAGCGCGGCGGACTGATCCTGCTCGGCGCCCTGCTGCTGGGCGCCGCCCTGTCGATCTGGATCACCCGCTCGATCCGCCGCCTGCTCGACTACGTGGAGCGGGTGGGCAATGGCGAGCGGGCCAGCCTGCCGGTGCTGGGCGAGAAGGAGCTGGATCGTCTGGCCCGCGCCACCGAAGCCATGCGGGCGGAAATCGACGGAAAAGCCTATGTCGAGGCGTACGTGCATACCCTGACCCACGAGATGAAATCCCCATTGTCAGCCATTCGCGGTGCCGCCGAACTGCTGCAGGAAGCGCAGATGCCCGAACCCGACCGGCAGCGTTTTCTGGCCAATATCGACAGCGAGTCGGCACGCCTGCAGCGCCTGATCGACCGGCTGCTGTCCCTGGCCAGCGTGGAGAAACGCCAGCACCTGGAGCAGGTGGAAACGCTGGATCTGAACGCACTGATTGCTCGGGAACTGGAATCCAAGCGTCCGCTGGCCAGCCGTAAACAGCTGGAGCTGACCCTGCACGGGGCGAACGGGCCACGGATGCTGGAAGGTGAGAACTTTCTGTTGCAACAGGCGATCAGCAACCTGCTGGATAACGCCATCGAGTTCAGCCTGCCCGGCGGGCAGGTCACGGCGCGGGTGGAGGATGCAGCCAAGCACTGGCTACTGTGCATCCGCAATGACGGCCCGGCCATGCCCGACTACGCCCTGGAGCGGGTGTTCGAGCGCTTCTACTCCCTGCCCCGTCCGGATGGGCAACGCAAGAGCACCGGGCTGGGTCTGAGTTTCGTGCAGGAAGTGGCGCAGCTGCACCATGGCAGCATCAGCCTGCACAATGTGGAAGGTGGAGTCGAGGCGCAGTTGCTGCTGGCCAAACAGCAACCGGCTTGATGATAAGGCGTGCGCAGCGGATCAGTTGTCCGCAGCACTGACCCCCGCCGCCGCCACGGGCAGCATCAGACTGGCCAGACGGAACAGCTGACCGCCCTGACTGATCAGCAACCGCGGGCCGTTGGCGCCCAGCAACTTGCCCACCAGCAGTCCGGCAGCGACCCCCGCACCGGCCCAGTACAGCGGCGAGACCCGCTGCAACGCCTGATAGCGTTCGCGCCCATCCAGCTTGAGCAGCGCCAGCTCCACCGCCAGTTGCTCATCCAGAATGCGAATCCGATTTTCCAGTGTCCTGCGCCCCATTGAGCTGCTCCTTCAATGCCTGCAACTGGCGGCTGGTGGCCGGGAACGACAGGCTGCGAGCGAACTTTCTGGCGTATACCGCCATGATACCCATTGCCAGCAGTTGCACCAGAATGAAAGTGATGATGGCCAGAGTACCTGAGCCGAGCCAGAGCAGTACCAGCCACCCCAGCAGCACCGAGATACCGATCCACGCCAGCAATACGATGGGCACCGCAGCCAGCGCCAACAGCAACAGGCGACCGGAGTCGCCTGCTGCCAGTTTCAGCTCCAGCCCGGCCAGCCGAACCAGGTCACCACCGGCCAGTGCCGCATGCTCCAGCCATTCCAGAGAGGATTTCAGCTCACCCGACAGTGATTGACCCGTAGGCTGCCCGCCCACATCACCGCTCTCGGGTGTGCCTTCGTCTGGAGTACCGGTCATTTTCTTGAGGTCAGCTGCGCTACCAGAAAGCCTGCGGCGAAGGCGATACCCAGCGTAGCCAGCGGCTTGTCGTGCAGATAACTGTTGGCATGGTCACACAGCTCGCCGGCCTTGCTCTTGCCCTTCTCCAGCTGGGCTTCGGCATCATGTTTCCAGTCCAGGCCAGCGGCTTCGGCCGCCTGGCGGAAATGATCCTTGGCCTCCATCAATTTGCTGTAGGCCGCTGCGACCGCTTCCTTGCCGGATTCGATCTCCTGCTTTCTGGCGTTATTCTGATTCGCCACGGTTCCGTTCTTCTCAGTCATGTCATGGCTCCTTGTATCTTCAGATAGATCGGGCGCTGAACGCCGTCACAATACTTGACTACCGAACCGACCCGCATGTTCCCCGGTTATTTGCCCGGCAAGCGAATCTCAGGGCTCCCCGGCCAGCCAGTCCATGCGCCAGCCACCGGGACCGGACTGGGCCAGTTCCCCGGCCAGCCAGGGCAGGGTCTGCTCCAGCTCCTCCCACAACGGCCAGGGCGGATTGACCAGCATCAGCCCCGAACCGTTCAGGCCCAACTGCGTATCCACCGGACGCACATTCAGCTCCACCCGCAACACCTTGGGCAATCCAGCCTGGCTGATGCGCTGATAGAAGTCCCGCAGCAGCCGCTGATCCTTGATCGGATACCATAGCGCAACCACCGTCTGGCGCATGCGCTGTATCCCGGTCTGCACCGCCTGCAGGCAGCGCTGCAGGTCATCGCCCTTCTCGAAAGGCGGATCCAGCAGCCACAGGGCCCGTTTTTCCGCCACCGGCAGAAAGGCCCCGGGCAGCTCGTAGCCATCGCGCTGATGCACGGCAACGCCGGGCTGACCAGCAAAATACTCCTTCAGGGTCAGCGCATCCTCGGGATGCAATTCACTGACGATCATCCGGTCCTGCTCCCGCAGCCCATCGGCCATCAACTGCGGCGAGCCGGGGTACAGGCGCAGCTGGCCATCCGGATTATGCCGCGCCACCGCATCCCGGTAGTCGGCCAGCAGGGGCGGCAGATCATCCCGGCTCCAGAGCCGCCCGATCCCATCGAGATACTCCCCGGTACGGCTGGCATCCTCACCCAGCAGATCATACAGCGCAGTACCGGCATGACTGTCCAGATAGCACAGCGGCGACTCCTTGCGCTGCATCAGGGTCAGCATGCGCAACAGAACGGCATGCTTGAGGACATCGGCATGGTTGCCGGCGTGGAAACTGTGGCGGTAATTCATCGGGATTCCTGAGAGACAGCGCATGGGTTGGCACATGAGTGGCCGCATTCTAGCCTATTGCTCTCCTGAGCGCCGAGAGCCCAGGCCCTGCTACACCCTCCGCGCCTATTCTCCGTATACTGACAACCTTTTACAGGTGCAGGGCTGTTGGTAGTGCAATGACTTCTTCAAACAAACTCATCATCGGTCTGACCGGCGGCATTGGCAGTGGCAAGAGTGCTGCGGCGGCGCGTTTCGAGCAGGAGCATGGCATTCATGTGGTGGATGCGGATATCAAGTCGCGGGTGGTGGTGGAGCCTGGCAGGCCGGCGTTGCAGCGGATTGTTGACCGCTTTGGTGATGCGGTGCTGCAGGAAGATGGTTCGCTGAACCGCGCGGCGCTGCGCGAGCAGGTGTTCCGCTCGCCGGGTGAACGGCGCTGGCTGGAGCAGTTGCTGCATCCGCTGATCCGCGATGAGATTGTGGCTGATCTGGCCTCGGCCCAGTCGCCCTATGCGCTGCTGGTGTCGCCGCTGCTGGTGGAGTCGGGGCAGTATCAGATGACCCAGCGGGTCCTGGTGGTGGACGTGCCCGAGGCCCTGCAGATCGCCCGTACCACAGCGCGGGATAATGTGCCCGAGGAGCAGGTGCGGGCCATTCTGCAGGCTCAGGCCCATCGCGATGAGCGTCTGCGCCATGCCCATGATGTGATTGCCAACGACCGGGATCTGGCCGCGCTGCACGCGCAGGTCGATGCCCTGCATCAACGCTATCTTTCCTTGGCTCAAGGAGGCCAGGCATGACCCGTATTATTGAATGTCCGACCTGCAAGGCGCCGGTCAGCTGGGACGCAAGCTCCCCCGAACGCCCATTCTGCTCCCCCCGCTGCCGTCTGATCGACCTGGGTGCCTGGGCAGCCGAAGAGCACGTAATTCCCGGCGACGATGATGAGCGGGATGTGTTTTCCGAGGACGTGCCGAGGCAATAACCCATGCGCCGTATCCATGTCATTGCTGCGGTCATTCGCGACCCGCAGAGTCGTATTCTTATTGCAAAGCGCCCTGACCATGTCCACCAGGGCGGGTTGTGGGAGTTTCCCGGAGGCAAGCTGGAGGCGGATGAGGGGCGGTTTGACGGGTTGGTACGCGAACTTCGTGAGGAGCTGGGCATTACCGTGACCCAGGCCCGGCCGCTGCTGGATATTCGCCATGATTACCCGGACAAATCGGTGCGGCTGGATGTGTGGCTGGTGACTGACTTTGACGGCGAAGCCCACGGCGCCGAGGGTCAGCCGGTACGCTGGGTGGCAGCCTCCGAGCTGAACAGTTTCGAGTTCCCAGCAGCCAATGCGCCCATTGTGCAGGCCGCGCAGCTGCCCGAGCGCTACCTGATCACTCCTGATATGAACGATGAGCAGGCGCTGTTTACCGGACTGCAACGTGCCCGGGAGGCGGGGATTCGTCTGGTACAGCTGCGGCAGACTCAGTTGTCGGGCAGTGCGTACCGTGGGCTGGTTGAGCGGGTGCTGGAGCGGTTCGGGGCTGACTTTCAGTGGATGATGAAAGGGGATGAGCCGCCGGAATGGCCGGGGGTGGGCTGGCATTTGACGGGGGGGCAGTTGCGGACCTTATCCCCCCTCTCCCCGGCCCTCTCCCGCGAGGGGAGAGAGAGCAGACCTGCGTTGCTTGCTGCTTCGTGCCATGATGCAGAGGAACTGGCCATGGCTGCTGAACTGGGAGTGGATTTTGTTACCTTGTCGCCGATATTGCCCACCGCCAGCCATCCTGATGCCTCCCCACTGGGCTGGGAGCGCGCCAGGGAGCTGATCGAGCAGGTGAATATGCCTGTGTATCTGCTGGGCGGCCTCGGCCCGGGTGAGCTGGCTGAGGCGTTTTCGGTCGGAGCCCAGGGGGTGGCGGGGATTCGGGGGTTGTGGGAGGCTGCAGAGCT
>JAAYHO010000148.1 GCA_012735335.1 Gammaproteobacteria bacterium | reverse complement strand
CGACCGTTTGATGTCACGGATGACATCAATGAGCCTACAGGGAAGTATTCACGGCGTGTCGTAGCAGGGGTGTGCCAGCGCAGAGGCTTGCACGGTCACGCAAGCACTCACGCACTGGTCATGGAAGCAGCGTTGCCCGGTAAGGCTGGTTGGTCGAGGGTTTAAAGGGAGCACGGAGGCTCGCACGGACAATGCCACAGCAACAACCAGGCATAAACGCTTGTGTCTGAATTCAGGATGGATATTAAAAAAGAGAGGATAAAGCAGAGTTTGAGTGGTGGGTCGTGCAGGATTCGAACCTGCGACCAATTGGTTAAAAGCCAACTGCTCTACCAACTGAGCTAACGACCCATGCTCAAAAAAATGGTCGGGGTAGGGGGATTCGAACTCCCGACATCCTGCTCCCAAAGCAGGCGCGCTACCAGACTGCGCTATACCCCGATATTCAAAGGATGGCTCCGCGACCAGGACTCGAACCTGGGACCCAATGATTAACAGTCATTTGCTCTACCGACTGAGCTATCGCGGAATTATATCCTTAAAACACTCGCCAGGTTGATGTGGTTGGTGTCACATATCCCCTGTTGAGGCGCGCTATTCTACCGGCCACGGCGGGGCTGTCAACCCCGAATTTGAGCTTCCCGGTGAAAAAGCCGCTTGATTGCCGAAGCGGCTCGCTGTTCAGCCGATTACCAGTGAGGCAAGAAAGCGTGAGAACAGTCCCAGGCCCACTACTGCAGCTATCAGTACGATCAGCAACCACCACACCCTGAAGGGTTTGCGCTCGCCTCTGTGCTGCGGCAGGTTGAGATAGTCGTCGACGCGCTGTTGGTCTTCCGGGTAGAGACGTCTGGCCATGGATCACCTTTTATTGTTCTGCGTACAGCTATAGGTTGCTGTCTGAGTCTAGAACCCCGGTGGGCAGAATGCACCCATTGGGCACTGCAGCGGAAGAGGCCGCCTGCTATGCTTGCGTCCCTGACATCAATACTCAGCGCATTCCAGCTTCGGGGGACTCCATGCTATCAGCCAGCCTGCTTACCACCATCCAGACAGTGTTCTGCCTGCTGGTGTACGGAGCCGCGCTGGGCTGGGGATTGTTGCGTATCAGGTGGGTGGAACTGGTGGCTGACAGCCGGCGTCAGCATCTTCTGTTCGGCAGTATCTTTGCCCTGTCGGTTCTCTGGCTGCTGCGCAAGGAGTTCGATAACGGCCTGACCTTTCACTTTCTCGGCATGACGGTGGTGACCCTGATGCTGGACTGGCCGCTGGCACTGCTGGCGGGCCTGCTGGCGCAGTTGGTACTGGTGGTGCTGGGGTTGGATGATCTGGCTGCTCTGGGCGCCAACGGCATGCTGCGGATTCTGGTGCCGGTGCTGATCACCGTGGCCATGAGTCGGATGCTGGAGCGCTTCAACCCGACCAACCTGTTCCTGTATATCTTCATCAGCGGCTTCTTTGCCGCCTCGCTGGCGGCGATCTGCACCATGCTGGTGGGGATGGGATTGCTGGCCTGGTCGGGCAATCTGGTGGCGCCCAATTCTCTGGTGGAGCTGATCGGCTACATGATCATGGTGATGTTCCCCGAGGGCTTCATCAATGGCATGGGGGTGGCGGCGCTGGTGGTATTCCATCCCGAGTGGGTGGAAACCTTCGATGCCGATCGCTATCTGCAGGAGCCGTTCGACGAGGAGCCATGACCCTGCGCCAGATCAATGCGCCGGCAGTGGCGGGTATGATGCAATGGATTTTTTGCCGGGAGAACCAGAATCATGTCGGTATACAAGTTGGCTGAAGCACTGATGCAGCAGGGGCTGGCCCAGGCCGCCGAGGCGGGGTACGACGAGCAGCAGATGGCCCGTGCGCTGATGACGGAGGTGATTGCGGTATACAAGCGTCAGCGCACCCAGCAGGATATCGCCCACGAATTGCAGTTCCTCGCCGAGAATCTCGACGAGGATCAGGACTACGCCTTCATGCGGCCATAAGTGGCCAGACAGGCCACTAGGGTATCTGCACCTCGATTGTGCCGTCGGCACTGACGGTCACGTCGGCTTCACCCCCTTCCACTGCCGGGGCAGTCATTTCCGCGTCGGCGGCCATGGCCAGCATGCGTCCGCTCTGCATATAGGGGCGGGGCGTCATGAACTGGGTGTTGAGGTTCAGCTGTACTATCCGGTAGCCATTGCCACCAAGCCCCTGGGTGGCGATATCGGCGCGCTGACGGAAGGCCTCGATGGCACGCTTGATCAACTCATCCTCGGTGGCGCTGCGGCTGGCCGGGGACAGACTGAATTGCATGCCGCCCAGATTCAGCTCACCCAGCAACTCGCCCATGGTGCTGGAGATGGCGGCAAAGTCCGTTCCTTCCAGGCGGATTTCCCCGCGTTCGCGCCAGGCCAAGATGTTCTTGCGCTTCTCGTCATACACCGGCTGACTGTAGCGGTTGCCGCTGGAAACGCGGATCTTGCTGTTCTTGCGTGCGGTTTCCAGTCCCTGATTGAGCCGGGTGGTGATACGATTAGCCAGTTTGGCAGGATCATTGTCCTGATCTTCGGTGAACAGGGTGACGGTCAGGGTGTCGTTATTCACTGACTGCTGCACTTCGGCGCGCAGGGAGACCTGGTTGTAATTCAGCGAATCGGCCAGCACAGGGCCGGCGCAGGTCAGACCTGCCAGCAATGACAGCATCAACAATGGGCGCATGAAAATCTCCTTCTGCATGCATGGGGCCGCAGGCCCTGAAAAGAATATGACCGGTAACCGCAACGGCGGTTCCCGGCCTGAGCTGATTCAATGTTAACTGGAGTGACCTGGTGTCGGAGCGACTATCGATGAGTCTGAATGCGCTGGCGCTTTCCCCAACCCGGCAGAACCTCTGGCGGCTGATCGTGATCCGCCTGCTGGTGCTGCTGGCCCAGGCGGTCTCGGTTATCGGCGCCTGGTACAGCGGGCTGTTTGCGCTGGAATGGCTGCCGCTGCTGCTGACCCTGGGGCTGTCGGCGGTGGTCAGCCTGCTGTCGCTGCTGCGGCTGACCCGGGATTGGCCGGTGACCGATATGGAGTATGCCGCGCAGTTGCTGTTCGACATCCTGATCCACAGCGTGCTGCTGTATTACGCCGGTGGGCCGACCAACCCCTTTGCTTCCTATTTTCTGGTGCCGCTGACCATCGCTGCGGCGACCCTGTCCTGGCTGTATACCGCGGCGCTGGCCAGTATTGCCATGCTGGCCTACAGCCTGCTGCTGTTCTGGTACCACCCGCTGCCGCTGTTCGAGATGCGCACCGGTGAAAGCCAGATCAATATCCGGGTGATCGGCATGTGGTTGAACTTTGCCATGAGCGCCGGGCTGATCACCCTGTTTGTGGTGCATATGGCCGAAGCCCTGCGCAAGCATGCCGAGCGGCTGGCCGAGCGCCGGGAGCAGAGCATGCGTGACTCGCAGCTGCTGGGCATTGCCAGCGTGGCCGCCGGTGCCGCCCATGAGCTGTCCACGCCGCTGTCGACCATGAGTGTGCTGCTCAAGGATCTGCGCGCCGACCATACCGACCCGGAGCTTCAGGAAGATCTGGAGCTGCTGCAGGAACAGGTCCGCCAGTGCAAGAAAAGCCTGCAGCAGATGGTGCGCAGTGCCGAGTTCAACCGCAGCCAGCCGCACAGCGTGGAAGCGGCTGATGCATGGCTCAGGCTCCTGCTCGAGCGCTGGCAGTTGATGCGGCCGGAGGTTACCTGCCGCCTGCAACCGCTGCCCGAGGGGCCGGTGCCGAGCATCAAGGGCAGTCCGGAGCTGGGGCAGTCCATACTCAACCTGTTGAATAATGCGGCGGATGCCTGCCCGGATAATATCCAGATATCCCTGGAGTGGAATGCGCAGCGCCTGCGCCTGTGTATCCGCGATTACGGGCCCGGTGTACCGCTGCACATAGCCGAGCAACTGGGCACGGCATTTGTCACGACCAAGGGCAAGAAGGGCTTCGGGCTGGGGCTGTTCCTCAGTCAGGCCGCTGTAGAGCGCACCGGGGGCAGTGTGAAGCTGTTCAATCAGGATGGCGGGGGCACTCTCACCGAGGTAATCTTGCCGGTAGCAATAGAGGATCAGGCATGACAGAAATAACCAGTCAGGAAGAGCAGCCGCTGCTGCTGTTGGTCGATGACGACCCCACGTTCACCAGAGTCATGGCCCGGGCGTTGACCCGGCGCGGACTGGAGGTGGAGACCGCCGGTGGTGCCGAAGAAGCCATGCAGCTGGCGCGTCAGCGCAAGCCCGATTACGCGGTGCTGGACCTGAAGATGGAAGGTGACTCGGGGCTGGTACTGCTGCCGCGTCTGCTGGAGCTGTACCCGGATCTGCGGGTGGTGATACTGACCGGGTACTCCAGCATCACCACGGCGGTCGAGGCAATCAAGCGTGGTGCCTGCAACTACCTGTGCAAACCGGCGGATGCCGATGATGTGCTGACCGCGCTGCTGTCGGATCAGGCCGACCCGGAGACCCTGGTGCCGGAACACCCGATGTCGGTGGACCGCTTGCAGTGGGAGCATATCCAGCGGGTGCTGGGTGAGCACGACGGTAATATCTCCGCCACCGCCCGGGCGCTGGGCATGCACCGACGCACTCTGCAGCGCAAATTGCAGAAGCGCCCGGTACGCCGCTGATTGGCCCCACGCCACGCATAAAAAAACCTCGGCGCCTGGCCGAGGTTTTCATTGGTTTGAACAGCCGCCGGACAATCAGTTCTGGCGGATACCGCAGATGACCCACGGCTGATTGTCACCGTCGGCCCGCTCCAGCCGCCAGCTCTCGTCGAACTGCTCACCCTCGTCCGCCGGGAAGTCCCGATCCAGGCCGGTAAAGCCGACAGTAGCGATGGTCCGGCCATCCCGCTGCTCTATGCCTTCCAGGCGCACTTCCAGCTGTTCGACAAAACCATTGCTGCTGGGTGGGTTGTCGCCGCGCTCGGCCAGCAACTGCTGCAGTACGGCTGGATCCAGATACTCGGCCATCCCGGCGGTATCGCCGTCGCGCCAGTGGCGTTGCAGGGTGTAGAAGTGTTCCTCGGCGCCCTTGAGGAAGCTGTTGGCATCAAACCAGGCCGGGGCGTCCATGGTCATCGGCTGAGCCACTGGCTGAGCGGTCGCGCCCTGGGTCGGCCAGTTCTGCTGCTGGGGTGCGGCAACCGGTCCGCCCGCCGGATGGGGCTGGCGCTGCATGACCGGTGCGCTGCGCCGACGGAACAGCTTGAACAGCACAAAGGCGATCAGGCCGAAGATCAGGATGTCGAACAGTTGCAGTCCCTGAAAGCCGTCACCGAACAGCATGGCGGCCAGCAGACCACCGGCGGCGATACCGGCCAGTGGGCCAAGCCAGCGGCTGGCACCGGAGCTGGCCGCCGGGTTCTGTTGCTGATTGCGCGGCGTGGCCTGTTGTTGCGGAGTTTGCCGCTGGGCGGGCTGGCTCTTGTGCATGGGCGCCGAGCCGAAGCTCTTGCCGCCACCCATGCGACGGGCCTCGGCATCGGGGACGGTCAGGCCGACCATCAGGAATACGGTAAGAAAGGGTAGCAGCCAACGCATGGGCAGGTGTCTCCAGAATTATCAGTCGGGCGATAGTGCCAAAGGAGGGTCCTGGCCGCCAGTCTTAAAATGTTTCGGTGTTTATTGATCGCTCGGTTGGCGTCCTCTGGCTGCCACAGGTTTGTCTGGGACACTTCAGTGGGAGCAAACAGGTGCCGGCGTAGCGCAGGCGCGCTACACCCCCGGGTAACGTGCCCTGCTGGGGTTGGCGAGCACCTGCTCGCCGACGGCCTGCTGCTTCAGTGCCGGGTGGTTAGCTCAACAGACGATCCAGCTTGAAGCGCTTGCGCAGTTGGGCATCCAGTATCGAGGTGGGCAGCCAGCGTTTCAGGCGTACCAGGCTGCGGGCACCGGAGCCGATCAGGGCGGTTTCCGGGCGCAGGGGCTTGTTGATGTAATCCATCAGCTCCAGGGCAAAGTCCCGGGCGGAGGTGGATTTGGCATTTTGCGAGGCTCTGGCCCGAGCCTGCACGGCCTTTTCCCAGGGTTTGAACCAGGACTCATCGGCCATGGTGATGGCCGCGCTGGCATTGTTGCCGAACTCCGAGGCGATGGCGCCGGGCTGTACTGTCAGCACCTTGATGCCAAAGGGTGCCAGCTCCAGTCGCAGGGCGTCGGACAGGGCGTGCAGTGCTGCCTTGGAAGCGCAATAGACTCCGGAGAAAGGCGTGGTGGTGACCCCGGAGACGCTGCCCATATTGACGATCAGACCGCCTGCCTCGCGCAGCAGATCGGCATGTGCCCGCACCAGCTCCAGCGGAGCGAACACGTTGGTATTGAACTGCTGGAGCAGTGTCTCCCGGTCGGCATCCAGTACCGGGCCCATGGCACCGTAACCGGCGTTGTTGACCAGCAGATCCAGCCGCCCGGCCTCGCTGCGTATGCGCTCACTGCAGGCAGCAACCTGCTCGGCATCGTTCACGTCCAGGGTCACGGCGATGGCGCCACGGGCGGTCAGCGGCGACAGACTGTCGGGATTACGGGCGGTGGCATAGACAATATAACCCTGGTCCAGACAGACCTGGGCCAGCGCCTGGCCAATGCCACTGGAACAGCCGGTAATCAGTGCGACGGGGTTGCTCATGGGGTAGTCCTTTTTATTTTTTGAGGTGCCTTCAGCGTTGGAATTCGGCGCGTACCCGCTGCGCCTGGTATTGCAGATCCGCCGCCCGGTAGCCGCTGCGCAGCGGCGGTGCGGCGTAACACTGCTGCCATCGGGCATCGGCGTGCAGCGGTTGGTCCATCTGGTAGGTGCTACCGGTCACGCCAAGATCCAGCAGGTTGGCATTGGCACCGGGCTGGGTGGCCTGGAGTTGCCAGCTGACCTGGCGGGCGGTGCGTCCGCTGGCATTCTGGATGCTGACCAGGATCGGCTTGCCGAAATCACAGTCTGCCGGGGCGTAGCGCACACTGATTTCCAGCTGATCGACCCGCGACTCATGACGCCATTGCTTGATGCCGACCACTGCAGCCAATAACAGCGCCAGAACGACGATGATGCCACTGGCCGGCAGCATGATGCGCGGAAAGCGCACCAGCATTACCAGCCAGACCATTAACAAGACGATGCCCAATGGCATGCACACTCCCACAGTTGTCTGGTGTTGATACTCCAGACTGTACCAGACTCCGTTGCTCAGGAAAGTGCAGCCAGCGGCCAGTCAAACAATTCACAGGTGTTATGCAGGCACTGTCGGGCCAGCTGCTCGGCGCTCTCACCACGCAGTCGGGCGATTGCCTCGCAGATCTGCGGCAGGTTCTGTGGGCTGTTGCGCTGGTGGGGACAAAAGGCCGGGGCCATGTCCGGACTGTCGGTCTCCAGTACCAGACTGGTGGCAGGCAATTGTGGAATGACCCGCTGCATGCGTTTGGCCTGGGGCCAGGTTGCCGCGCCGCCGAGCCCCAGCTTGAAGCCCAGACGGATATATTCTCGAGCTTCTTCAAGGCTGCCGGAAAAGGCATGGACGATACCGCCCCGGCGCAGCTGGAAGCGCTTGAGCGCGGCGATAACCGGTGCGTGGGCGCGGCGTACGTGCAGCAGGGCGGGCAGATCGAACTCGCGGGCCATTTCCAGCTGCGCCTCGAACAGTTGCTGCTGGGCCTGTCGATCAGCCTGTTCAATAAAGTAATCCAGCCCGAACTCACCCACAGCGCAGCAGCGCGGATCACCGGCATGGCGGGCCAGGCGCTCACGCAGCAGCTGCAGATCCTGCGGCTGGTGCTGATCGAGAAACATCGGATGCAGCCCGAAGGCTGCGTACAGACGCTCATCATGGCTGGCCAGGGTCCAGATCCTGTCCCAGTTGGCGCTGGTCACCCCCATCAGCAGCACCCGGCGCACGCCCAGCCGCTCGGCATCGGCCAGAACAGTATCGCGGTCGCTGTCGAATTCGGGGAAGTCGAGATGGGTGTGGGTATCGATATAGATGCTCATGGCTATAGCATGGTCATCAGTCAAGGGGCTGGCAAGCGGGGCGGAAAAGCGGCAGGCCTGTTGCGGGCCTGCCTGAGGGAGGTTACTCGCAGTTCATGCACACGGCGATGGCTGGCCCGAGAATATGGCCACTACCATAGTCCAGGTGGCGGTTGAGCAATAACACCCGGCCGCCTTCCTGTACGTACCCATCCAGTCTGAGGTTGAAGGTCACGCCCTCTGCACCCTGAAACGTGGTCGCTGTACTCAGGCGACCCTGGTTCAGGGTGGAGTTTGCGGCCGGGGTAGTAAAGCTCTGTTGCAGATTGTTGACGCCGACCCGTTGGCCGGTACGTGCTGCCAGCTCGCCCTGCGCACTGACTTGAACGTGAGCATTGCCGTCGGCATCGTACTCCAGCGTGCCCATCAGGAAACGGTTCATGCCAGCCAGGCGGCCTGCGGTGAGCATACGGGCATCCAGACCCTGACTGAACAGGCGATAGCGCCGACCAGCCAGGCTCTCCAGTTCCTCATCCAGCTTGACGGAGATCAGCGTTGCGCGCTCACCCTCGTTTACCTCGGCATAGCCGTCAATCAGATCATCCTCATCCGGATCCTGTGCCGCCATGAGAATGGTCAGGCCATCTGCCGAGACCACACCTTCAATGGCAGGGCCGGTCGGTTGGGGAATGGTCAATTCGCCTTCGTTGGTGAGGAAATACTGGCGCTGGCCCTGGT
>JAAYHO010000147.1 GCA_012735335.1 Gammaproteobacteria bacterium | reverse complement strand
GCGGCGCGGCGACGGTAGTACTCGACCACCTGCTCGGTGGGCACTCCGTTGGGGGAGAAGTTACGGGTCATCGGCGCCATGACCAGGCGCGTGGGAAGACTCAGCGAGCCCAGGGAAACCGACTCGAACAAAGTACTGGCGTAAGCAGACATCCATCAACTCCTGACAATTTCATGATGGAGCCACTATAAAGCCAGAATAGTCGTTCAGGTATCGAATTGATGCGAATGATAGTGTGACAGAAGCACAACACAGCGGAGGGAGAAGCGGCGCCTGCAGCGGCGCCGCCCGGGCGAACTCAGTGGTGCACACCACCTTCGCCATGGATATGACCATGGGCCAGTTCGTCTTCACTGGCCTCGCGGATGGCCGCCACCTTGACTTCGAAGGTCAGGCGCTGACCGGCCAGCGGATGGTTGCCGTCCACGGTCACTTCATCGCCATCCAGCGCGGTGATGGTGACGATCTGCATGCCGCCATCCGGAGCGGAAGCGTGGAACTGCATGCCCACTTCCAGCTCGTCCACACCTTCAAACATGTTACGACCCAGCACAGCCACCAGCTCGGCGCTGAATTCGCCATAGGCGTCTTCCGGCTCGATGGTCACCTTCAGCTCGTCGCCCACCTGTTTACCAGCCAGCTCGCGCTCCAGGCCGGGTATGATGTTACCCGCGCCATGCAGGTACACCAGCGGCTCGCCGCCAGCGGAGGTATCCAGTACTTCGCCAGCATCGTTGGTCAGGGTGTATTCAATCGATACGGCTTTGTTGGCAGCAATCTGCATAAAAAAATCCTGTGATTTGGGGCATTGAAGCTGTCAGTTTACGCATAAAACCTCGGAAACGCACGGACGGTTCCACTACGCTGGAGGCTGGGGTATAAGTTGACCCCGGATACCGACGAACGGGTCGCGCCTTCTTAAAACATGGACACGGGAGCACCATGACTGATCGACTGGTACTTGTCATAAATTGTGGGAGTTCATCACTCAAATTTGCCCTGCTCAGCGAGTCGGACAACAAGCCGCTGCTCAGCGGCCTGGCCGAGCGCCTCGGCACCGCCGAAGGGGTGATGAACTGGAAAGCCGGCGAGATCCGCGAACAGGTGCCGATCCGTGATGGCAGGCACAGCACGGCGATGTCCAGCCTGCTGCCGCTGATCGAGCGCTTTGCCCATCAGCCGCTGGTGGCGGTGGGACATCGTATCGTGCATGGCGGCGAGCACTTTACCGGCGCCAGCATCATCAACGACGAGGTGATCGACGCCATTCAGCAGGCCTCGGCGCTGGCGCCACTGCACAACCCGGCGCAGCTGACCGGGATCGACGAGGCGATGAAGGTGTTTTCCGACATCCCGCACATCGCCATCTTCGATACCGCCTTCCACCAGAGCATGCCGGCTCACGCCTACCGCTATGCCCTGCCGGAGTACCTGTATACCGAACATGGTGTGCGCCGCTACGGCTTCCACGGCACCAGCCACCGCTACGTATCCAGTCAGGCCAGCCTGCTGCTGGGCATGCAGCCGGACCAGGGTGCCTGGCTGACCGCGCACCTGGGCAACGGCTGCTCGACCTGTGCCATTCTCGACGGCCAGAGTCTGGATACCAGCATGGGCATGACCCCGCTGGAGGGGTTGGTGATGGGCACCCGCAGCGGTGATGTGGACCCCAACCTGCACTCGCATCTGGCCCGCACCCTGGGCTGGGATCTGGACCGCATCGACCACATGCTCAACCGCGAAAGCGGCCTGCTGGGGCTGTCCGGCCTGTCCAACGACATGCGCACCCTGGTCGCGGCCCGGGAAGAAGGCCACGACGGAGCCACCCTGGCGGTGGACGTGTTCTGCTATCGACTGGCCCGCTCGCTGGCCGGGCTGGCAGTGGCGCTGCCGCGTATCGACGGACTGATCTTTACCGGCGGTATCGGCGAGAACTCGCCGCTGGTGCGTGAACTGACCATCAGCCATCTGGCGCTGTTCGGCCTGAATATCGACCCGGCCGCCAACGCCACCCCGCCCGGCAACCCGGCGCGGCAGATTCAGGCGGCCAACTCCCCCGCCATTCTGGTCATACCCACTGACGAAGAGCGCCAGATCACCGAAGAATGTCTGGAACTGCTGGATGCCAAGGCAACCCAGCCTGTGGAACAGGAAGCCTGATCAATGCATACGTTTTTTCTCGCCCCGACCGGTTTCGGCGTCGGTCTGACCTCGGTCAGCCTGGGACTGATCCGCGCCCTGCAACGCAGCGGTCTGCGCGTGCACTTTCTCAAACCCATTGCCCAGCCACATCCCGGTGACAGCGGACCGGAGCGCTCAACCGCGCTGATCGGCAACACCATGGGCCTGAACCCGCCCGCTCCGCTGGCCCTGCCGGAGGTGGAACGGCGGCTGGGTAACGGCGAGCTGGACGAGGTCATGGAGGATATCGTCAGCCGCTACCGCGAAGCCGCCCGGGATGCCGATGTGGTGGTGGTCGAAGGCATGGTGCCAACCCGCCAGGCCGCCTACGCCGGGCGCATCAACCAGCATATCGCTACCAGCCTGGACGCCGACGTGATTCTGGTCAGCGCCCCGGACGACGACAACCTGGCCAGTCTGGCGCACCGTATCGAAGTACACGCCCAGGGTTTCGGCGGGCCGCAGAATCCCAAGGTGCTGGGAGTGATCATCAACAAGGTGCGCGATCTGGAACTGGGCGGTGAAGTGCCCAGCGACCGCAGCGAGCTCAAGCGCACCCTCAAGGACTACGCCATCGCCATCAAGCAGGAGTCCCGGGTGCTGAACACCGAGGGCTTCCGGCTGATCGGCTGCGTGCCCTGGCAGAGTGAACTGAACGCCCCACGCAGCTCGGATGTCGCCCACCTGCTCAACGCCCGTGTCCTGCACCCCGGCGAGATGCACCAGCGTCGGGTGCTGGATATCGTCCTCTGCGCCCGCACCGTACCCAACACCCTGCACCTGTACCGTCCCGGCACCCTGCTGGTGGTACCCGGCGACCGGGACGACGTGATCATCTCCGCCAGTCTGGCCTCGCTGTCCGGCACCCCGCTGGCGGGCCTGCTGCTGACCGGCGACATCATGCCCGATGAGCGGGTCATGCAGCTGTGCCAACCGGCACTGGACAACGGCCTGCCGATCTTCCTGGTCGCCACCGGCAGCTTTGCCACCTCCACCCAGCTGGACCGGATGAACCGGGAAATCCCCATCGACGATACCGAGCGCACCACCCTGGTCACCGACTTCGTCGCCTCGCATATCGACCATGCCTGGCTGCAGCGCCGCTGCGGCGAGACCAGCGAACGGCGCATGTCGCCCCCGGCGTTCCGCTACGACCTGGTCAACCGGGCGCAGCAGGCGGGCAAGCGCATCGTGCTGCCCGAGGGCGATGAGCCGCGTACCGTGCAGGCCGCAGCCATCTGCCAGCGCCGGGGGATCGCCCAGTGCATCCTGCTGGCCAAGCCGGATTCGGTGGAGGCAGTGGCCCGGGCCCATCACATCACCCTGCCCGAAGGGCTGCTGATCCTCGATCCGGACGAGGTACGCGAACGCTATGTCGCGCCCATGGTGGAACTGCGCAAGGACCGCGGTCTGACCGCTCCCGTAGCGCTGCAGCAACTGGAAGACAACGTGGTGCTCGGCACCATGATGCTGGCCCTGGACGAGGTCGACGGGCTGGTCTCCGGCGCCATCCACACCACCGCCAATACCATCCGCCCGGCCTTCCAGCTGATCAAGACCGCACCGGGCTACAACCTGGTGTCCTCGGTGTTCTTCATGCTGCTGCCGGATCAGGTACTGGTCTACGGCGACTGCGCGGTGAATCCCGACCCGAATGCCGAGGAGCTGGCGGAAATCGCCATCCAGAGCGCCCGCTCGGCGGAAGCCTTCGGCATTCCGGCGCGGGTCGCGATGATCAGCTACTCCACCGGCGCCTCCGGCACCGGCGAGGATGTGGAAAAGGTACGCAAGGCCACGCAACTGGCCAGAGAGCAGCAGCCGGGGCTACTGATTGACGGTCCGCTGCAGTATGATGCCGCCGCGATAGCCAGCGTCGGCCAGCAGAAAGCCCCCGACAGTCCGGTAGCCGGCAAGGCCACGGTGTTCATCTTCCCGGATCTGAACACCGGCAACACCACCTACAAGGCGGTGCAGCGCAGCGCCAACGTGATCAGCGTGGGGCCGATGCTGCAGGGTCTGCGCAAACCGGTCAACGACCTGTCCCGGGGTGCGCTGGTCGACGATATCGTGTTTACTATCGCACTGACTGCCATACAGGCCGCCACCGACGACTGATGACGCGCGGCTGGCCTGTAGGGTTACCCTTACAGGCCATACCGCCATCTGACGAGTCACCAGACAATGCTGTCCTTTTTGCCTGCCTCGATACGGGGAGTGATCTCACTCCTGCTGCTGATCCTGCACACCCTGTTCTGGTTCAGCCTGCTGCTGCCCTGCTCGCTGCTCAAGCTGCTGATACCACTCCCCGCCCTGCAACGTTTTCTTACCCGCCTCATGATCCGCATCGCCGAAAGCTGGATGCTCTGCAACAGCGGCTGGATGCGCCTGGCCGGACGCACCGAATGGGACGTGCAGGGCCGTGAACGGCTGGATCAGCATGACTGGTACCTGGTCACCAGCAACCACCAGAGCTGGGTCGACATTCTGGTGCTGCAGCACAACTTCAACCGGCGCATGCCGATGCTCAAATTCTTCCTCAAGCAGGAACTGATCTGGGTGCCCATCATCGGCATCTGCTGGTGGGCGCTGGACTTCCCGTTCATGAAGCGCTACAGCAAGGCCTATCTGGCCAGGCACCCGGAGAAGGCCGGACAGGACCGGCTGGCCACCCAGCGCGCCTGCGAGAAGTTCAAGACCACCCCGGTAGCCGTGTTCAACTTCCTCGAAGGCACCCGCCTGACCCCGGAAAAACACGCCGAACAGAACTCCCCCTACCAGCACCTGCTGCGCCCCAAATCCGGCGGCATCGCCTTCGTGCTGGACGCCATGGGCGAGCAGCTGCGCTCGCTGGTGGATATCACCATCCACTACCCGGACGGCGCCCCGGCGTTCTGGGACCTGCTCAGCGGTCGCATCCGCAAGGTCGTCGTACGCTGCCAGACCCGCCCGATCCCCGCCGCATTCCTCGGCCAGGACTACGACAACGACCCGGCCTTCCGCGCCGAATTCCAGGCCTGGGTCAGCTCACTGTGGGAAGAAAAGGACGCCCTGCTGGCCGAACTGCACCGGGATTATCCGCCTGGGAACGTCGAGCACCAGCTCGATGGGCGGAGCTGACTGGGACACCGCGGACGAGCCAGTGCTCGTCCCTCCCAGGGAGTAGCGGGATGAAGCCCGGCACTCCAACACAAACGGGGCCCGCAGGCCCCGTTCTTGTTACATCAACCCGACATCACAGCGGACGCAGGTTCACCTCGACCCGACGGTTCTGGGCACGACCCTCGGTGGTATCGTTGCTCGCTACCGGCTGACTCGGGCCAACACCACGGCTGCTGATACGCGCACCGGATACGCCCTGACCGGTCAGATAGGAAGCAACGCTGGTAGCACGCTGCTGCGACAGGCGCATGTTCAGCTCCAGCGAGCCGGTACTGTCAGTGTGACCGACGATATCGATACCGTTCTGATCGAACTCCTTGAACACCTTGACCAGCGAGTTCAGAGTCGGATAGAAACCGCTGGAAATATCCGCCGAGCTGCTGGCAAAGGTAATGTTGCCGGGCATGATCAGCTGCAGGTTGTCGCCATTGCGCACCACCTGCACTCCGGTACCGGTCAGCTCCTGACGCAGACGCTGCTCCTGACGGTCAACATAGTAGCCGTAGCCACCCGCCGCCGCGCCGCCCACTGCCGCACCGATCAGCGCACCCTTGGCGCGATCCTTCTTGCTGGAGGTAGCAGCCCCGATTACCGCACCGGCCACCGCGCCGGTACCGCCATACACGCCAGCCTTGCCCGCCTGCCGCTCACCGGTATAGGGGTTGTTGGTACAACCGACCAACAGCACAGCACAAGCAGAAGCGGCAATCAATGCTTTGATTTTCATAGGTTTTTCCTTAATTTACGTCATCATCGGGCGGCACATGCAGACATGCGCGGCTGTGGGTTGGACCGCAAGCGGCGGTAAATTATCCCCAGCAGCGCATTATCGGCCATTCAGCCACGAATAAAAGGGTTCTCGCGCATCTCGTCACCAATCCGCGTATCCGGCCCGTGGCCCGTGACCACCACCGCCTCCTCGTCCAGGGTGTACAGGCGCTGGCGGATGGACTTCTCGATCTGCCCGTAATCCCCACCCCACAGATCGGTCCGCCCGATGCCACGACGGAACAGGGTATCCCCGGCAATCAGCAGCCTGGCCTCGGGAAACCAGAAGCTCATCGAACCCGGCGTATGCCCCGGCGTGTGCATGGCCACCCCGCAACCACAGGCCAGCTCCTCGTCATCCTGCAACCACTGATCCGGGGCGGGCACCGGCTTGTAGGGCACACCGAACATCTTGCACTGCATCTCCAGGTTGTCCCACAGGAACTGGTCATCCTTGTGCAGATGCAGGGTCGCCCCGGTGGCCTTCTTCATCTCACCCGACGCCAGAAAATGGTCCAGATGCGCATGGGTATGGATGATACTCACCACCTTCAGCCCCAATTGATCGAGGCGATCCAGAATCAACTGATGATCCCCACCCGGATCAACCACAATGGCCTTTTTGGTGACCGGATCACCAATGATGGTGCAGTTGCACTGCAAGGGGCCAACAGGGAAGGTTTCGCGGATCAGCGCGGGCGTCGCAAGGTGCATGGAAAATCCTCATCAGAAAACAGACTGACGGCAGTCTGCTCAAGCTGGGGCGAGTGTTCAAGCATTTCGCCTTCCGGTATCAGCACCTATACCGACTGTTGGCCTGCGGCTGGCTGTTATTCCATGTACAATTGCCCGTTTTTTGGCCAATTGGGCCGCAACGGATTCCTTTCATGACTGCACCCGCAGAACAGGGCCAGCTCAAGCGTGGCCTGAGCAACCGACACATTCAATTGATCGCCCTCGGCGGTGCCATTGGTACCGGGCTGTTTCTCGGCTCAGCGGGGGTGATGAGCAGCGCCGGGCCGTCGATGCTGCTGGGCTATGCCATCGGTGGTCTGATCGCCTTTCTGATCATGCGCCAGCTCGGCGAGATGATTGTCGAGGAACCGGTGGCCGGGTCGTTCAGCCACTTCGCGCACCGCTACTGGAGTCCCTTTGCCGGGTTTCTCTCGGGCTGGAACTACTGGGTGCTGTATATCCTGGTGGGCATGGCCGAACTGACGGCGGTCGGCAAGTATGTGCAGTACTGGTATCCGGATATTCCCACCTGGGCCACGGCACTGGCCTTCTTCGTGCTGATCAACCTGATCAACCTGACCAACGTGAAAGCCTTCGGCGAGGCGGAGTTCTGGTTTGCCATCATCAAGGTCGGGGCGATTCTCGGGATGATCGCGCTGGGGCTGTACCTGCTGGTATCCGGCGCCGGTGGTGAGCAGGCCAGCGTGACCAATCTCTGGGCACACGGCGGCTTCTTCCCCAACGGGGTCAGCGGCCTGGTGGTGGTGATGGCAGTGATCATGTTCTCCTTCGGTGGGCTGGAGCTGGTGGGCATTACCGCCGCCGAGGCGCAGAATCCGCGCAAGTCCATTCCCCGGGCAATCAACCAGGTGGTGTACCGGATTCTGCTGTTCTACATTCTGGCGCTGGGTGTGCTGCTGTCACTGTACCCCTGGGACAGCCTGGTGCAGACCCTGACCATGGGTGACGATCCCTATGCCCGCAGCCCCTTCGTGCAGATCTTCTCGCTGATCGGCAGCGACACCGCCGCCCACGTTCTGAACTTCGTGGTACTGACAGCGGCGCTGTCGGTGTACAACAGCGGCGTGTACTGCAACAGCCGCATGCTCTACGGCCTGGCGGAACAGGGTGACGCGCCGCGGATATTCCTCAAGCTCAGCCGCAGCGGGGTACCGGTGCTGGGTATTCTGGTATCCGGACTGATCACCCTGCTGTGCGTGGCGCTCAACTATGTGCTGCCGCAGAGCGCGCTGGTGATCCTGATGTCGCTGGTGGTGGCGTCACTGGTGCTGAACTGGGCGATGATCTCCCTGTCCCACCTGCGGTTCCGCCGCAGCATGCAGCAGCAGGGCGTGGTGCCAAGCTTCAAGGCGCTGTGGTCACCCTTCGGCAACTGGCTGTGTCTGGCGTTTGTCGGCTTTATTCTGGTGGTGCTGTCGCTGGACAGCGG
>JAAYHO010000146.1 GCA_012735335.1 Gammaproteobacteria bacterium | reverse complement strand
CCGCGCACCCTGAACATGGCCATGACCGGCATGCGCGACCTGTCGATCATCGCCACCCCGCCGGCGCGGCGGCTGTCGGTGAAGACCTTTGTCATGCAGCAGCAACCGGCGGTGATCAAGGAAGCCATCCTGCGCGAACTGCTGCGCGGTGGTCAGGTGTACTTCCTGCACAACGAGGTGGAGACCATCGAGAAGTGTGCCGCTGACCTGGCCGAGCTGGTGCCCGAGGCGCGCATCGGTATCAGCCACGGGCAGATGCCCGAACGCCAACTCGAGCAGGTGATGCGCGACTTCTACCATCGCCGCTTCAATATCCTGGTGACCTCGACCATCATCGAGACCGGGATCGACGTGCCCAGCGCCAACACCATCATCATCGAGCGCGCCGACAAGTTCGGTCTGGCCCAGCTGCATCAGCTGCGCGGCCGGGTCGGCCGCAGTCACCACCAGGCCTATGCCTACCTGCTGACCCCGGCCGGGCGCAAGCTCACCGGCGATGCGGAAAAGCGCCTGGAAGCCATTGCCGCGGCGCAGGACCTGGGCGCCGGCTTTACCCTGGCCACCCACGACCTGGAAATCCGCGGTGCTGGGGAGCTGCTCGGTGAAGGCCAGAGCGGCCAGATCCAGGCGGTCGGCTTCAGCATGTACATGGATATGCTGGAGCGGGCGATCAAGGCTATCCAGCAGGGCAAGGAGCCGGAGCTGGAGAACCCGCTGGGTGATGTGCTGGATATTAACCTGCGCCTGCCCGCGCTGATTCCCGACGACTACCTGCCGGATGTGCATGCACGCCTGACCCTGTACAAGCGCATTGCCAACGCCGCCAATGACGACGAGCTGAAGGATCTGCAGGTGGAGATGATCGACCGCTTCGGCCTGCTGCCGTCGCAGGTCAAGACCCTGTTCCGTATCACCTCGCTGAAACTGCGCTGCGCCCCACTGGGCATCAGTCGCATCGACGTGGGGCCCGAGCACGGGCGCATCGAGTTTGCCGCTGACACCAGCGTCGACCCCATGGCGCTGATCCGCCTGATTCAGGAAAACAGCCAGCGCTACCGGCTCGAAGGTGGCAATATACTACGCTTCAGCGCCCCGATGGGCGCCGCCGACCTGCGCCTGAATACCCTGGAAGCGCTGATCGAGCGCCTGCAACAATCACCCGCCGAGCCCCAAGGCAAAGGTAAAGGAAAACGTCCATGAAGCCGACACTACGCAATGCCCTGCTGGCAGCTACCCTGTTCGCCACCAGCCTGCTGGTCCAGGCCGAGGAGTATGTGGTTGAACTGCTGGTCTTCAGCCAGCCGGGAGCCCAGCTGATGCCCGCCGCCAACCCCGGTCACGACTGGGCCGAGCGGGCGGTGGCGTTGGATGAAACGGTGCGCAGCGACGTACGCAGCCTCGACTCCAGCCGCCATCAGCTGGAAAACGACGCCCGCAAGCTGGAGAACAACGGCTATCAGATCAAGCTGCACCGGGCCTGGACGCAACCGGCGGACGAGTTTCTCAGTGTGGCGGTACATCAGGGAGAGAACCTTGCCGCCTACACTGAGGACCCACTGTACCCGGTGCAGGGACTGGTCAGCCTGGATCGCGAACCGCTGACCGCCAAAGTCACCCTGTGGCTGAACCACACCGGCCCGAGCATGGCCGAACCGGTCAGCGAGCGCCTGCAGACCACCCGCCGCCTGCGGCTGGGCGAAACCCACTACCTGGATCACCGCAGCCTGGGAGCCCTGATCCGCGTCAGCCGGCCCTGATTATCACACCAGCCCGGCATCCCGCAGCAGACTCAGCGCCTGCCCCCAGCGAGGCTGGGCCTTGTAATCAGCTGACACCACCTGCCGGGCCAGCATCGCCTGGGGCCGCACGGAAGGTTGCATGCCGATACGCTGGGCATGTTCCAGCGCCTGTTCCGCAGCAGCGCGGTCATTGCATACCAGCAGCATGTCGCAGCCGGAGGCCAGCGCCGCATCCACCCGCTGGGGCATGCCGCCGACGGCATGGGCTCCGGCCATGGTCAGGTCATCACTGAAGATCACCCCAGCAAAACCCAACTCGGCGCGCAGTATGTCCTGCAACCAGCGCCGGGAAAATCCGGCCGGCTGAGTGTCCACCGCCGGGTACACCACATGCGCGGGCATGATGCCATCCAGCAGTCCGGCCAGCTCAGCAAAGGGTTGCAGGTCGGTACGGCGGATCTCCGCCTCGCTGCGCTCATCCACCGGCAGGGCAAAGTGCGAGTCGGCCTCGGCCCAGCCGTGGCCCGGAAAGTGTTTACCGGTGGCGGCCATGCCAGCCTGATGCAAGCCACCTATATAGGCACGGCCAAGGTAGGCTACCTGCTGCGGATCGCCACCCAGGGAGCGGTCACCGATCACCTGACTGCGGCCGTAATCCAGATCCAGCACCGGGGCAAAGCTGATATCGATGCCACAGGCCAGCATCTCGGTAGCCATCAACCAGGCGGCGGCCTCGGCCAGAGTCGCGGCCTGCTCGCCACAACCGGCAATCCGTCCCAGTGCAGGCAACCGCAACACTTCGCGGCGCAGACGCTGTACCCGCCCACCCTCCTGATCGATGGCGATCAGCATGTCCGGGCGCACGGCGCGGATACTGCGCACCAGCTCACGCACCTGGGCAGGCGACTCGGTATTGCGGGCAAACAGGATCAGCCCGCCGACTTCCGGCTGGCGCAACAGGTGGCGGTCTTCGGCGGTCAGCCAATGGCCCGCCAGATCCAGCATCAATGAACCCTGGGTCAAGGAAAGTACTCCTGAAATGATTTACTCGATCACCACGGTGCAGCCCACCGGGGTCAGCTCGAAAAGGGACAGCATATCGGCGTTACGCAGGCGTATGCAGCCATGGGACAGGGGGACGCCCATCGGCTGATCATCACCGGTACCGTGCAGATAGATGTAGCGGCGCTGGGAGTCGCAGTTACCGCCCCGATTGAGGCCAGGCTGCTCTCCACAGAGCCAGAGAATGCGGGTCAGTATCCAGTCCCGCCGGGGATTGGCAGCAGCCAGCTGCGGCGACCAGACCTCTCCGGTTGGACGACGACCGATAAACACCGCGCCCAGCGGCTGGCCATCACCGATACGCGCCCGCACCCGATGCAGACCACGCGGGGTGCAACCACTGCCGTTCAGCTCACCGGGCCCGTTCAGCGCGGTGGATACCGGGTAGGCACAGACTTCCCGGCCACCGGCCAGGCCGGTCAGCCGCTGCTGTTCAAGGGAAATATGGATCAGATCCAGCTGCATGCTCTGCTCCGCAACAAAGGCCACACGATAGCGGATCAGACCGACTCTGGTAAGCCCCGCCGGGTCGGTTTATACCGACAGGGCCAGCTCGTCACTCACCAGCAGGTCGGCGCGCATGCCGGCGGCGAAGAACGGCACCATCTGCCGCAGAATCTCCTCCGTTCCGGCGCGCTGGCCATACTCGGTCTCACCCATAGCCTTGAGCGCCTTCATGCTGGACAGGGTAAAGGCCGCACTGCCGAGCATGAAATGCACCCGCCAGAACAGCACATTCACTGGCAACTCCGGTGCGCTGCGCAGTACCAGGGTCATATAGCGCTTGAACACCCGGCCATACACCTCACCCAGATACTTGCGCAGATGGCCCTGACTCTGGCTGAAGGCCAGCCCCAGCAGCCGCATGAAGGTCGACAGATCGTGGCCGCTGCGCGGCTTCACCGCCAGCACCAGGCGCACCAGCATCTCCAGCAGTTCTTCCAGTGACTGCTCCGGATTGCCGGCCTGCTCGTGGCGGTCCAGCTCCTGCT
>JAAYHO010000145.1 GCA_012735335.1 Gammaproteobacteria bacterium | reverse complement strand
CGTCAGGGTCTGTTTCAGGCGGATCTGGGTGATGTCGAGCGCATCGAGGTACTGCGTGGACCGCAGGGCACCCTGTACGGCAAGAACAGCAGTGCGGGCGTGGTGCACGTAATCAATCGCGCGCCCGAATGGCGCAAGGGTGCTGCGCTGGAGGCGCAGCTGGGAGAGTACGGCCAGCAGCACTATCGCGGGCATCTCACCGGCCCGCTGGTAGACGAGGTGTTGGCCGGACGTCTGACCCTCTATCAGCGTCAGCGTGATGGCTTTCTCGACAACAGTTACCGGGGTGGCGAGGAAAACAACGAAAAGCGGGATGGGTTGCGTGGCCAATTGTTATGGCGCCCCGGCGACAGATTACAGGTGCGGTTGCTGGCCGAGCACGCGCGTGAGCGCGAACGCTGCTGTGCTTTTCCTTATGCCTATGCGAGCGACTCCGCCCTGGCCAGCGCAGCCTTCATCGGTTATCCCTTGCCGCAGATCGACCCGGCCAACCGTGAAGTGGACATTGATGGACGCGCCCGCTCGGACGTTACCCAGCAGGCCGTGACCCTGCATGCCGATTACCGCTTCGACAATGACTATCAGTTGTCCTCCATTACCGGTTGGCGGGACTGGGATTATGCTCTGCAGTTGGATATGGATGGTATCGAGCGGGATATCGCTTCGCGGGGCGGCCAGCAGCTGCAGCATGACCAGATCAGTCAGGAGTTTCGTCTGGCTGGGCTGATCAATGAGCAATTGGGATTCATCGCCGGCTACCAGTTCCTGCGGCAGCGCATGGATTCCCATGGGACGATGCGTACCGGCCAGCACGCCGCTGATTGGTTTGCTGCCGGTATCGCCGGCGGATTTGGACTGACACCGGACATGATCAATGACGGCTTACTCGACGGAGCCCATTCGGCGTTGATCGCCCAGCAGCACGCCACCACCCATGCCCTGTATGGGCAACTGGACTGGCAATGGACGTCGAAAATGAAGCTCAGCGCCGGGCTACGGCTGAATGACGAGCGCAAGCGCGGCAGCGTTCGCCGGCAGGTGAGTCTGCCGGGGATACCCGCCGACCCGGTATCGCAATTGCTGGGGCCCGCTCTGCAGACGGCCGTCTTCGGTAGTCCCGCCGAGCACCACGAGCGTGTGCAGGATGAGCATCTCAGTGGGCATCTGGAATTGACCCGGCAGCTGGATCAGGTAACCCAGGCGCGGCTCCGCATCGCCAGTAGTTACAAGGCTGGCGGCATCAACGCAGAGGTGACCGGACAGTTTGTTGAGCCCGTGTTTGGCGCGGAACGAGCCAACGGTGTGGAGCTGGAGCTGCGCCGCCTGCTCGGGCAGGGCAGTGTGGTGGGCCTGACGCTCTACCATACGGATGTCAGGGATTATCAAGCCATTACCTATGACCCCGGCTCGCAGCTCAATCGCCAGCGCAACAACCTGATGAATATCGGCAAGGTACGCTCACGCGGCGTGGAACTGGATTCGCGCTGGTCGCTGGCACCGGATCTGAACTTGCACCTGGGAGCAGCCTGGAACGACAGCCGCTATCGTGACGTTGACAACGCCCCCTGCCCGCCGGGGAGTGCCGAGCTGTTCTGTGAGTTGTCGGGTAAACGGCTATTCAACGCCCCCGAATGGACCTTGGCCACCGGGCTGGATCAGGTCTGGTCCTTGCCTGGCGGGCTGGAGTGGCATGCGGGTGCCAATTATCATTGGCGCAGTGGCTTTGACGGCACCCTTGAGCGTGGTGAAGGCAGCGAAATCGCGGCACGCGGGCTGCTGGATCTGTATTCCGGTATCGGTCAGCCCGGCCGCTGGGATGTCAGTTTGCTGCTGCATAATGCCTTGGATAAGGATTACATCTCCAGTATTTACGCCCTGACCGGTAATGGCGACTATGGCGCCGTCATGGGCGCACCTCGACTGTGGTCGCTGCGCTTGCGGGTAGAGTTATAAGCTGGCTCAGGCGCTGCGAACGTCCCCGGCAGTAAAGAGTGCCAGCGTCAGGGGCGGGCAGCGCTCCCCGAGTGGAGAGCTATTTCGGTATTATCAGCAGCTATCGTAAGGTTTTTCCGCTTTCCTGTTTGCTGTGACTGGACTCCTCATGCCGTCCCCCCCTGCCCTGTTATGGTTTATCGTCCTCTGTTTGCCCGTACTGGCGCAGGCTCAAGTGTTGCAAATTGAGTCTTGCCAGTCAGAGCGAACCCTGCTCCAGCCTTGGCTTCAGGTCTACGAAGATGTGCATGGCGACTACACATTGGATGACGTTCTGGGGGCGCCTGGCGGAGAGCCGGACTTGATAGAGGTGCCCCATCTGCAGCCAGAGCTGGGTAGCGCGGCGCTGTGGTTGCGCTTTGAAGTGCGCAATACAGGACCAGCGGACTGCGGTAAGTGGCTGTTTCCCGGTGCGCCCCGGGCACGTGATATGCAGTTGTTTGAACAGGACAACGGCCACTGGCAGCGGCGGGTAGCAGGTGCCGACTGGCCATTGGCAAGCTGGGATTCGCCACAGCGCCTGCCGGCGTTTGAGCTGCAGCTACCGGCTGGGCAGTCAGCTGTCTTCGTTCTGCGTATGAGTAACTCGCCGCAGCTGGCCATGCAGCCGATGCTGTTGTCGACTGACGGTCTGCTGCACGTTCGAGTGGCCGAAGGCACCGCCGACGGTGCGGTGTTCGGTATCGTCGGGCTCTTGGTCGTGCTGTGTCTGGCCGTCGGCAGTATCTACCGTTGGCCGCTGCTGTTTGCGCATGCCATTACGGTCCTGTTGTATATTCAGCTGGTTGCATTGCGTACCGGCTACGGCTTTGTTTATCTGTGGCCTGACGCGCCGGTAATGGACAATAACCTGGCCATCCTGACACGCGCTGCGCTGGGCGTGGCGGTGATCGGCTATCTGCGCCTGTTGTTACAGGTACGCCGTTTCCCGCGTTACTGGAAGCGACTGATCAGCGCCTGGCAGATTCTGCTGGTGCTGTACGGGCTGGGGCAGATCCTGTTGGGCGGTGTGCTGCTGAACAATGTCCTGAGCTGGTCGATCAGTGGCGTATCGGCCCTGCTCATGTTGCTGGTGACCTGGGCAGGGCACCGCCGCCGCTTGCGCTATAACTGGTTCTGTTATCTGTTCCCGTCCGTACTGGCGCTGCAGATGCTGATACAGACCGGGTTCGTATTCAAGCTGTGGTCATTATCAACCTATGAATACAGCTGGTATTCAATGTCCACCCTGCCGGCAGCGGCCTTTCTGCTTTATACCCTGGTGAGCCAGGTGCAACTGGGGCGACACCGGGAAAAACGCGCGCTGCGGGATATCGATCTGTTGAAGCAGACCGAAAGAGAGCGGCTCGAGCATACCGTCGCAGTGCGTACCAGCCAGTTGAACGATGCACTGTCTGCGCAGAGTCATCTGTTGGCGCGTATCAGTCATGATTTGCGCACACCCATGCAAGGTATTCTGGATAGCGCCCATCGTATAAAAGACAATGAAGAGCACGTGCAGCACATCGAGCGGTCTACCCTCTTGCAGCTGGATCTGATCGATGAGCTGTTGGAGTTTTCGCGCAATGAGCTGCAGCAGATGGAGCTGCTGCTGGCGCCCGGGTATCTGTTTGGGTTCCTGAAGGAGATCGCAGAGATCGGCCGCTTTCTTGCCCAGCGCAACCATAACCAATTTACCTGCGAACTCGCCGACGACTTGCCTCTGCTGGTCAACGCTGATTTCAGGCGGCTACGCCAAATCCTGATAAACCTGTTAGCCAATGCGGCCAAGTTCACTCATGACGGTACTATGAGGCTGTACATCCGTCGCAGTGGCGAGAATGAAAAAGGGCAAGTGCTGCTGAGCTTCACTGTGGAGGATAGCGGTATCGGGATTCCTCCTGCGGAGATCTCCCGGCTGACTGAACCCTTCCATCGAGCCAGCAATGCCGAGAGCCATCAGGGCTCCGGGTTAGGCTTGTACATTGTCCGGCAGATGCTGGCGCGCATGGATAGCCAATTGCAGATCGAGCGTCCCGCCCGCGGCGGCAGCCGGTTCCGTTTCACCTTGCAGCTGGAGCTGGCGGCGGAGCGCGAGCTGGAGTCGGTCCTGGAGGAAAGCTATCTGCTCGATATGGATGGCGAGGGCAGGCGGATTCTCGTGGTAGACGATACCGACATCAGTCGTGAAATGCTTTATGAGCTGTTGTCCGGTTATGGTTATGACGTACAGCTGTGTGCCGGGGTCGACGAGGCGCGGGACTATCTGGCGTCGGAGTCGCCGGATCTGGTGCTCTGTGACCAATACATGCCGCAGTCCAGCGGCTGGGTGCTGCTGGAGTGGATCCGGCAGCATCGACCTGGACTACCCGTGGTTCTGCACTCCGCCTCACCGCCCCGTCCTCCCAGGGAGTATCAGCAACTGGTATTTGACGCCTGTGTTCTAAAGCCGGCCCGTACGGACAGGCTGCTGAGCTTGATCGCTGCTACTTTGGGTCAGATGCCTGACAAGTACGTCTGACTCCGGCAACCGGGCTGCAGCATGCGGTGCAGCCGGAACGCATGGAAACATCCACCATCTTTCTCCTTCCCGTCTCGTTGAGCTGACTATATGCCCTTGCGCAAAGGGTTGTGGCCCTTCAGCAAAGGTTTCCTCTCATTTTCTATGGGAAAATCGACAGTATTATGGCGGGCAGGCTGTTTGCTGGCGGGCTGTGTCAGTTTTTTATCGTGCATGAGGGTAGGGACGGGGCAATGGGTAGTTTTGCCGTTCTGCAGGGTTCCCACATTTTGGTAATACATCCGCGGCCGGAGGAACTGCGTGTTTTGCTGAATCGGTTGCAGGCTGCCGGAGTGCATCTGTCCATGGCAACGGCATCTCAGCAAGGGTTGCAGCG
>JAAYHO010000144.1 GCA_012735335.1 Gammaproteobacteria bacterium | reverse complement strand
TGATCCGACGGGATCAGGAGCATAGCGCAGGCCTGGAGCAATTGCGCATGTTACTGGATGAAGGGGAGCATAGTGGAGTGAGTCAGCGCTCGCCCCGGGACATCCTGTCTGCAGCCAGGGAAAGGCTGAAAGCTGATGGCGAATTATAGGCTCAGTAATAGTGCCGATGAGGATTTCGAAAATATCTTCATCTATGGGGTCAGGAGATTTGGGTTGAGGCAGGCTGAGCAATATGCGGAAGGGCTGGAAGCACGTTTCGAGCAAATCGCAGAGCTGCCAAGCCTTTATCCAGCCGCTGATCACATCAAGCCCGGCTATCGACTGAGTGTTTATATCAGTCATACCATTTATTACCGGGCTGATGAGCATGAGGTGTAATGACCCAGATACGACCGGCCCTATGTATGGACGGAGGAAAGGCAGTAACGATTCCTGAAGCCGGCGCTGGGCCGGGTTATGGCATCGACGTGAAGGAGCAGCTGACTGAAACGCCCCCGGCTTATCATCGGGGGCGACGTGATAGTCAGAGAGTCTGCTTTTGCGCCTCACCAGCTTCGGCCGGGCCGTCCGCCGCAGGCTTGCTGACCAGTTTCTCAACGTTCGTGGCGATCGACAGGATCAGAATCAGGCTCTCTTTGAAGAAGGACATGAGAATGACGCTGAAGTAGAAGTACACCAGCACGGCAAACGCGCTGCCGATTCCCGCTAGAAAACCGAAACTGAACATCCCGCCGAGCAGTGTGAGGATCGTGGCCACCGCGCCGACGAACCAAGACAGAAAGATCATTCCATCCCAGGCGGTACGGATCCAATCGAGTACCGGGAATTCCGACTTGGCGCGGCCATCGTCTGGTCCGCTTGCCGCTTCACGGCGATCAGCCAGACGCAGGGCAGCACCTTTCCAGATGGACAATGGGATGGTGAAAAAGCGCACGATGCAGACGATCAGGGCCTGAACGATAGCCGGGCCGATTTTCTGTTGTAGTTGGGACATTACAGCTCCTTGCTGATTGTTATACGTCAATGTGAAAGATTGCCGAATGATTGTGCCATCATTGCGACTTAAAAAAAGGGCATGAAGTTCTCCGTCCCCCTCCCGTAGGAGCACCCGCCCCGGGTGCGAACCACTCTCCCCGGAAACACCGGCATCGCCGGCGTAGCCCAAATTCGCACCCGGGGCGGGTGCTCCTACAACAACAAGCCAGGATCTCGCCCAAGCCGTAGTCGGATCCCCCCAGCCCGACTCAATGCCGTTAAAAAAGCACCGCCAGCCCCCCCGCGACCAGCGTAATGCGCAGCACGTCTAATCAACCAAACAAGCCAAGCCGCCCTAAAGCTTTTGTCGACACGCCCGATATCCCGGGTATCGGCAAGGCGCTGCGAAGGCTGTCAACCCATCCGGAAAAATTTTTCCGGAAAAGATTAAAGCTCTTGGCCAGTACGCCGATAAAGGGATTGAACGCGAACATTATGGGTGTCTGGGCAAGTCCTACCCATGAGTCGCTGGCTCAGACAAACATTGATTTGGTCAAACGGAGAATTACCCATGGCCCTTACAGTAAACAGCAACATTGCTTCCCTGAACGCCCAGCGTAACCTGGGTAACTCTACCAACGCGCTGTCCACCTCGCTGGAGCGTCTGTCCACTGGTTCCAAGATCAACAGCGCCAAAGACGACGCGGCCGGTCTGCAGATTTCCAACCGTCTGACCAGTCAGATCAACGGTCTGAACGTTGCCGTCAAAAACGCCAACGACGGTGTTTCCATTGCCCAGACCGCTGAAGGTGCGATGCAGGAATCCACCACCATCATGCAGCGTATGCGTGACCTGGCGCTGCAATCGGCCAACGGTTCCAACAGTGAGTCCGAGCGTGCGGCGCTGAACCAAGAGTTCGCTGCTCTGTCCGGTGAGCTGACCCGTATTGCTGAAACCACCGCCTTCGGTGGCAAGAAGCTGCTCGACGGCACCATGGGTAACACCAGCTTCCAGATCGGTTCCAACGCCAACGAGACTGTATCCTTCGGTCTGAGTGATGTGAGCGCCTCGGCTCTGCGCGGTAACTTCAGCTCCGCCACTGCCAGTGGTGGTGCTGCTACCGGCATGGTCGCCAACGTAGTAGGCTCACCGGTTGGTGGTGTGGCGCGTGCTGAAGGCACCGGCTTTACCGCCATTACTGATCCATCAGGCAGCGCTGGTAACCTGAACATCAATGGCACTGATGTTGCGCTGACCGATGGCATGGATGTGAATGCTGTTGTCGATGCTATCAATGATGCGAACATTTCTGGTGTCACCGCTACTGAGAACGGCGGTGAGGTAGTGTTGACCTCTGCTGCTGATATCACCATCAGTGGTGATGCGGATACTGTGGCTGCTGTTGGTGTGTCTGACGCCACTGCGGTTGTCACAGCTCAAGCGCAAGTGACCGGTTCAGGCTTTACTGATATTGACACAGCTACGGCAGGTACCGGCGTTCTAGTGATCAATGGCGTCGACATTGATCTGGCTGATGGTGCCGATATTGACGCTGTAGTCAGTGCAATCAATACCTCCAATGCTGGTGGTCCGATTGACGATATCCTTGCCAGTAATGAGAGTGGCGAGCTGCGTTTGACCGCTTCAAATGGTGCATCCATCGCGGTTTCTGGCAATGCGGATACGCTTGCTGCGCTCGGTCTGAATGCCGAAACTACTGACCCCACTATGGAGGCAACCGCCAGCGGTGCGGACTTTACTAATATCACAGGTGATGCCGGTACCGCTGGCGCCCTGAGCATCAATGGCATCAATCTGCCTCTTAATGCGACTACTGGTGCGGATATTGATGCGGTTGTCGCGGCTATCAATGGTGATACTGATATTGCCAATGCCGGCGTCACTGCGTCCAATAATGGTGGTCAACTGGAGTTGTTCTCGACCACACCGTTGGTTATCGGCGGTGATGCGGCAACTGTTGGCGCGCTGGGCTTGACTGCTGGTACCACACAGCCTTCAGCCAGTAATGTCACTGCAACTACCAACCTGACCACAACTGGCTCGATTGACGTAAACGGCACTGCCGTCAGCTGGGACGGCACTGGCACCTACCAGGATCTGCTGGACGATCTGGCAGCTGTTGAAGGTGTGGCTTCCGCTACGCTGGAAGGTGGGCGTCTGCGCTTGGGCTCCGAAAATGGGGCGAACATCACCCTGGCAGATACTGCGACGGTGGGTGGAGGTTCGTTGGCCACGCTCGGCCTGACCGCTGGTGAGAGCAAGGCTAAGCTGGATGCCAATACTTCCATCACTCTGAACGGTACTGAGGTCAAGCTGACTGCAGGTAGTGATATGGAAGCGGTAGTGACTGCAATCAACACCGCCAGCACCGGGGTGACCGCGAGTAATAACAACGGTCAGCTGGATCTGTTCTCGCAGAATGACTTCAGCGTTGCGGATGGTGCCGCAGGTACTGGTCTGAGCAAGCTTGGCCTGACCGAAGGCAGCACTTCGGCAGTGACCCAGGAATCGTCTGTAGCCAACCTGGATATCTCCACCGCTGACGGCGCTCAGCAGGCGATCCAGGTACTGGACGGCTCCATCGCCCAGATCGACAGCGAGCGTGCCAAGCTGGGTGCGGTGCAGAACCGCTTCGAGTCGACCATCAGCAACCTGCAGAACATCGCTGAGAACGCCTCTGCTGCCCGTGGTCGTGTAATGGATACCGACTACGCAGCCGAGTCTGCCAACCTGGCCAAGAACCAGATCATGCAGCAGGCGGGTACTGCGATGCTGGCTCAGGCCAACCAGTTGCCGCAAGCGGTCCTCAGCCTGCTGGGCTAAGGTAGGTTAGCGGTTGACGGGCGGGGGAAGAGGTGACTCTTCTCCCGCTTTGTCCTGTTCGGAGGAAAAACCATGGATATGGGGATGCTCAACAACAGGGCTGGGGTAGGGGCTGCGGCACCTGCTGCCAGAACGAATGAAGTAACCGAAGCGGCCAGGGTGGTTGATACGCCCGAGGTGCGCAAGAATGACAGCATGACCGATATGACCGACGCGAATCGCGAGCAGGTGCTGGCGGCGGTGTCGGATATGCAGGATTATGTGGATGCGGCTGGTAGGAATCTCCAGTTTCAGCTGGATGATGACAGCGGGCGCATGGTGGTGACGGTGACCGAGGCGAGTACGGGGGATGTGATTCGTCAGATGCCTTCGGAAGAGGCGTTGCGGTTGGCGGAGAATCTGGCTGAGATGAGCAGTGTTTTGTTCAGGGGTGAGGCTTAGGGAGTGTGGTAGCTGGCATGGTATGTGCTTTGTGGTAGGGAGTTATTCTTTTTGATAGCGATCCGTCAATAAACGGTCGCAGAGGGTAGGAACATGGCAATTTCTGGTATTCCTGGTCTGGGTTCTGGCATGGATGTGCGGGGCATGGTGGATGCTCTGGTCAGTGCCGAGGCGGCGCCGAAGAAGGTGCAGCTTGATCGGCTGGAGAAATCGACCACGGCCAAGGTCTCGGCGCTGGGGCAGTTCCGCAGTGCCTTGTCGACGTTCCAGACTGCCCTCGGCAAATTGAATGACCCCGCGCTGTTTGAAAAGCGCGGTGCAACCTCCAGTGCCGCGGATACCGTCAGTATCACGGCGGACGCCAACGCGGTGCCGGGCAATTACAACGTGCAGGTGTTCAACCTGGCGCAGAGCAGCAAGGTGGCGCTGGCCGGTTTTGATAATGCCAGCGATGCCATCGGTAGCGGCACCCTGACCATCAATGTGGGTGACGAGGCGCTGGATATCGAGCTGAGCGAGGCCAGCTTGACCGATATCCGTGATGCCATCAACGCGGCGGGCAAGGACAGTGGCCTGAGTGCAACCATCGTCAGTGATCCGAGTGGTGAAGGTGGCTCGCGGCTGGTGTTGAGTTCCAGCGAGTCGGGTACCGGCAATGACATCAGCGTGGCGGTATCAGGTGATGCCACCGGCGAGCTGGGTCGACTGGCCTTTGCGCCGCCATCGGGCACTGATGCGGATTTCGAACCATCCCCGATTGATGCCGACAACCCCCGAGCCGCCCGGGTGATCAGCTATTCCCGGGACGCCAATCTGGCGATTGACGGTATCAACCTGAGC
>JAAYHO010000143.1 GCA_012735335.1 Gammaproteobacteria bacterium | reverse complement strand
GCAGCATCTGTTCGTGCCACAGGCACTGTCCGGCCTCGTCGGGGATGCAGAACTCATCGGTGAAACCGGCGCCACCAATAAATGCCGTGTGCTCGTCGACCAGGATCAGCTTGCGGTGATCGCGGTGCAGATTGGCCCGACCGCCCAGCAGGTTCAGCGGGTTGTAGAAACGCAGCTCGACACCAGCCTGGCGCAGTCGCTCCCGGTCAGTCTCCTGCAGGCTGCGGCTACCGGCACCATCAAACAGACAGCGCACACGCACACCCCGGGCCACCGCATCGGTCAGGATCTCGGTGACCCGCTCGGTGCTGTGCCCGGACTCCACCAGGTAGAGTTCGATGTCGATGCTCTGACGCGCCTGCCGCATGGCCTGCAGCAGGCGGGGGAAGAAGCAGTCCCCATCCACCATCAGTTCGAATTGGTTATCTTCGCGCCAGGGATAGACAGGGGCCGCCATGCATACCTCAGGGAATTCGGTAGTCGTCCTGCTCCATCAGATCCATACCGCACTGCAACTGGCTGATCCAATCGAGGAACTGATTGATCATAGCAGTCCCGACAAAGGGTCGCCCGTGCTGGGGCACCAGCATCTTCGGTTCGAGCTGGCGGATCATGTTGGCCCACAGGCGACAGGCCTTGTTACCGGCCATGTAACGGCGATGGAAACCTTCCATGCTCGCTACGTGGGCGACAAAGTCGCTGACCGGCTCGGCATCATCGACCATGGACGCACCCATGTCGCCGGAGAACAGGATACCGCTGACCGGATCGTAGAACTGCAGGTTGCCCACCGAGTGCAGGAAGTGCGCAGGCACCGCCTTGATCACGCTGTTGCCCAGCGGGATGTCCTGACCACGATCCGGTACCGCGACCATGCGCTCGGTAGTGCTGGTGCCGGCGGCCTTGGTCAGGAACGCCGCCGACAGGTGCGGCAGGAAGCGCGCCCACAGCTCGGAGCACACCACCTTGCAGTTGGTATGCAGGAACCACTTGTCCAGCGAGGCGATGATGTCCGGATCCTGGTGCGAGGCAAACACATAGGTCAGTTCACGCAGGGTAATGTGCTGACTCAGTGCCAGCGACAGCGGCATATAGGTCAGGTCACCGCCTGGATCGAGCAGAGCATGCTGATTGCCATCGATGATCAGAAACTGGTTGGACTGAACACCGTCACCGGTCACCAGTTGATCAAAGCACAGCACTTTATGTTGGCCGTTATCAAACAGCACCCGGGGGCTACTCGCCATCTCGTCTCCTTGAATATGAACATCGGGGTGCTCTTATAAGCGACCGGGTCAGCGACCATACTGACCTGAGTCAATCCGACATCACTATCATCCAAACAGCATCAATTGTTCATCCAGTTGCAACAGCCATCGAGCAGCATGTCCTTGCTCACGGACGTCGCGCTGGAGGTTTCTGATGACACAGATGGCACAGTTGGGCTCGGCATTACTGGCCACCCCATCCCCCCTGATAATTGAACTGACCACTTCCCCCGACGCAGTACAGCAGGCACAGGCACTGCGTTATCGGATCTTCGCCACCGAGTGCGGAGCCAGACTCGAGACCCCGGTACCCGGTCTGGATATGGATGAGTTCGATCAGTATTGCGAACACCTGCTGGTACGTGACAGCCACACCGGCGAGGTAGTCGCCACCACCCGTCTGCTGGACAGCCAGGGTGCCCGCCGGGCCGGCGGTTTCTACAGTGAAGGGGAGTTCCAGCTGGTCGGACTGGCCCAGCTGCGCGGCCCGATTCTGGAGATCGGCCGCACCTGTGTGCACCCCGACTACCGCACCGGTGCCACCATTTCCACCCTCTGGTCCGGTCTGGCGCAGATCATGCGCGAGCGCGACTACAGCTTCCTGATGGGCTGCGCCAGCATCGGCATGGGCGATGACGGCATCCAGGCCCACGCGGTGATGCAACGCCTGCGCCCGCGCTATCTCAGCCGCGAATGGCTGAATGCGGTCCCCCGCCGCCCGCTGGTGGACATGCCGCTGCCGGACAACGTCACCGCGCAGATTCCACCCTTGCTCAAGGCCTACATGCGCCTGGGCGCCACCATCTGCGGCGAGCCCTGCTGGGACCCGGAGTTCGATGTGGCCGACGTGTTCATCCTGCTGCACCGCCAGCAACTGTGCCCACGCTACGCCCGGCACTTCGGAGCGGCCGGTTGAGCCGGCCCCGATGAGCGCCCTGCGCCGTCTGTGGCGTCTGCCCCTGGTGAGCAGCTGGGTACTGTTCGGTCTGCTGCTGGCGGCTCTGCTGCATGCCTGCCCCCGACGCTGGCGCGACCGGCTGCGTGAACAGCTGACAGTCAACTGGATGCGTGGCCTGCTGCGGCTGCTGCCGCTGCGCATACATGGCCACGGCCAGCCGCTGCAACAGCCTGCGCTGTGGGTCGGCAATCATGTGTCCTGGCTGGATATCATTGTGCTGGGCGCCAGCGCGCCGCTGCGTTTTGTCGCCAAGTCCGAGGTCCGTCAGTGGCCACTGCTGGGCTGGCTGGCGCACAGTGCCGGTACCCTGTTCATCCGCCGGGGGGACGCCGGTGGTCTGCAGACGCAGATGGCGGCGGCGCTGGATCAGGGCCAGAGCCTGATGATCTTCGCCGAGGGGACCACCACCCTCGGCCACCAGGTACGCACCTTCCATGGCCGCTTGCTGAGCTGTGCGGTGGAACGGCAGTTGCCGATCCAGCCCATCGCCCTGCGCTATCGCCACCAGGGGCAGCTGGCTCGCCAGGCGGCCTTTATCGATGATGACGAGTTCAGCAGCCACCTGTGGCGTCTGCTCGGCTCAGCACCGGTGGATTTGGAGCTGCACTTTCTGCCGCCGATCAGCAGCCCGGGTCTGGGGCGCAATCAACTGGCCCGCCAGGCGCGCCAGGCCGTGGTTCAGGCCCTGGGCATGGAGGACGAAAGTATTTCCTGCCAGTGCTCGGCATCCTTCAGCGCGGCGGCCTGAGCCTCGGCAAAGTCGATGATTTCCGGCATGAATTCCATGAAGTCCGCCTCGAAGCCCGGATAATCCCGCTCCAGCTCATCCACCGCACCCGGCAGCCGATTGCCCGGGCGCAGCCGCCGGGACATGTTGTTCAGCGCCAGATGCAGGTTCTGCAGTTCGGCGTAGCTGCCCAGCCAATCCTCGGTGGCCATGCGCACCAGCACAGTGCGTGCCCGCTCCGGCATCAGCGCCTGCTGGGTCAGCACCGCCTGGTACATCTGTTCGGTGAAGTCCGCCAGCGGCTGCTCGGCAAAGTGCTGCCAGTGCCGGGCCAGCAGGTGGTCATAGAACATGTCGACCATGATCCCGGCGTAGCGCCGCCGCTCGCTGCTGACCCGCGCCTTGCTCTGCGCCACCAGTGGATGGCGGTCGGTGAAGGCATCGATACTGCGGTGCAACCAGATGCCCTGACGCACCGACTCGGGCAGGGCAATGGAGCCCATCGGCCCCTTGACGAAATCCCCCAGCAAGCCGCCCAACGCCAGTTGCGGGTCCTGCGGCCCCAGCCGCAGGTGGGCCAGGAAGTTCATCAGCGCTGATCCAGTTGTTGCTGCAGATTGCCCAGTTGATTCTGCAGGGTGGAGATATTGCGGTTGGCCTGTACCCGGAAGCTGTCGATGGCCTGCACCGCCTCATCCAGCGAGTCCAGCCGCTGGTCCAGCTCGCCGCGCAGCGCCAGCATCTCCTGCTGGGCACTCGGTCTGGCGGCTTCCATCAACGCCTGCAGCTCACCGCGCTGGCGTGCCAGCTGGGTGCCCTGCTCGGCCAGTTGCTGCTCCAACCCGGCCAGTCCCTGCACTTGTTGCTGCAGTTCAAGCAGCTCGGCATTCAGGCTGTCCCGGGCGCTGCTGGCGGCCGCGAGCTGCTCGCGTAACTCGGCACCTTCCTGCTGCTGACGTTGCAGCTGTTCTGCCAGCGCCTCGGTGCGCTGCTGCAGGGCGGTCAATTCCTGCTCCCGGGCTGCGGCGGCCTGCTGCAATTGTTGCTGCAGACGCTGCTGTTCTGCCCGGGCATTCTTCTGCTGCTGTTCCAGGCTCTGCTGCTGTGTCTGCTGGGCGGCGGTCAGTTGCGCCACGGCCTGTTCCAGTTTGCTGAGCTGCTCAATCCGCTGGCGCTCGCTCTGACTCAGGGTGGACTCGGTGGCGGTAACCTTGCCGCTGATATCCTGCAGCCGCCCGGCGGCCTCTTCGCTGATCCGGGCAAAGCTTTCCTGGGTGGCCACCAACTGCCGCT
>JAAYHO010000142.1 GCA_012735335.1 Gammaproteobacteria bacterium | reverse complement strand
GCCAGTTGCTCCGGAGTGGCCACGGTTACCAACCACATGACCAGGAAGAAGGCCATCATGGCAATCGCGAAGTCGGCAAAGGCGATCTTCCACGAGCCGCCGTGATGGCCGCCAGCCTTGCGGCTGACCCGCTTGACGATAATCGGCTGTTCGTTACTGGCCACCGATCAACGCCCCTTGACCGAAGATTCCAGCTCGGTGAAGCTCGGCCGCTGGGCTGACAGCAGCGCCTTGCGACCAAACTCCACCGCCAGTGCCGGCGGCAGCCCCTGGGCACTGGCCACCAGACACATCTTGATCGCTTCGTAGGTATTGGCCTCTTCGTTGGCATCGTGCTGCACGGCGGCGGCGAACGGGCCGACAAAACCATAGGCCGCGAGGATACCGAGGAAGGTACCGACCAGGGCGGTGGCCACCTTCTCACCGATCATGGCATTGTCCGCCTCACCCAGAATACTCATGGTGACCACGATTCCCAGTACCGCTGCGACGATACCGAAACCGGGCAAGGCATCGGCCACCCGGTTCAGGGCATGGGCCGGTTCGCCCAGCTCTTCGGCCAGGGTCGAGATTTCCACATCGAACAGGGCTTCCAGCTCGTGGGGAGCCATGGTGCCGGTGGACATGATGCGCAGGTAATCGCAGATGAAGGCGGTCATGTGCTCATCCTTGAGGATGGCCGGGTACTTGGCGAAGATCGGGCTTTCGTGGGGCTCTTCGATGTCCGCCTCGATGGCCATCATACCTTCGCGACGGCTCTTGTTGAGGATCTCGTACAGCAGGCCGAGCACATCCAGATAGTAGGGTTTGTTGAAGCGGTGACCGAAGATGATCTGCGGGATCTTGGCAAATACCTTCTTCACCACCGTCATGTTGTTGGCCACCAGAAAGGCACCGAACGCCGCACCGCCGATGATGACAATCTCGAAGGGATGCCATAACGCGGCAACAACGCCCCCGGACATGATGAAACCGCCCAAGACACTGGCGATGACAACAACATAACCCGCAATTTTCAACATATGAGCTAATGATCCCTGAACAGCAACGCATGCACTTTCGCGTTATAGTCTGCAATCGGCTGGCATGACGGCAGCATAACAGTCCCCATAGACACAGCTATCGGCCAGTCTCGACAGATTTTGAGCGAAATTATAGCGTCAACGCTCCGACACTGATGCATCGGCACGCAGAATATTGGAACAGATCATGACACAGACCGCATTACCACTCCTGCTGGAGCCCTCGCAATTGCCCTCCCCGCTTGATCCTGCGCACTTTCGGCTGATAGATCTGAGCCGCTCCGAGCAGTATCTGGCCGCACATATTCCCGGTGCCGTGCATATTCCGCCCCACAGCCTGACCTCCCCTGCTCCGTTCCCCGGCCTGCTGCCGGACATGGCCAGCCTGCAACAGATTCTCGGCAGCGTCGGCCACCATCCGCAGCTGCACTACATTGTCTATGACGATGAGGGCGGCGGCTGGGCCGGGCGCTTCATCTGGTTGCTGGACAGCATCGGGCACCGCCGTTACAGCTACCTGAACGGCGGCCTGGTCGCCTGGCATGGCGACGGTCTGCCGCTGGAAGCCGAGGTCAATCAGGTCGAGCCAACCCAGCCGAACCTGACTCTGGATAGCAGTCCGAGCATGGATGTGGACGGGCTGCTGGCCGACCTGAACAACCCGGAGCGGGTCATCTGGGATGCCCGCTCACCGGCCGAGTACCGGGGCGAGCGGGTATTTGCCGCCAAGGGCGGACACATACCCGGTGCGGTCAATTTCGAGTGGACCGCAGGCATGGACCCGGACCGCGGCCTGCGCCTGCGCACGGATCTGGCCCAGCGACTGCAGGCCTTGGGCATCACCCCGGACCGCGAAGTGGTCACCCACTGCCAGAGCCATCACCGCTCCGGCTTCACCTACCTTGCCGCCAAGATCCTCGGCTACCCCAGGGTCAAGGCCTACGCCGGCTCCTGGTCCGAGTGGGGCAATCATCCTGACACTCCCGTAGAAACCTGAGGCTGTTACCCCATGCGTGATCGTTTATTCATCCTGTCCCAGTACCTGCTGCCCCATCACCTGCTGTCCCGCCTGGCGGGATGCCTGGCCGAGTGCACCTGGGACTGGGTCAAGAATCCCTTCATCACCTGGTTCGTCAAGCGCTATCAGGTGGACATGAGCCAGGCAGTGGAGCAGGACCCGACCGCCTACCCCTGCTTCAACGACTTCTTCACCCGCGCCCTGCTGCCCGACGCCCGACCACTGGATAGCGACCAGCAGAGCATCCTGTGTCCGGCCGACGGGACCATCAGCCAGCTGGGACGTATCGAGCATGGCCGCATCTTCCAGGCCAAGGGGCACAGCTACAGCGTGCTGGAACTGCTGGGCGGCAACCCGGAACATGCCGCGCAGTTTCAGGGTGGCGAGTTCGCCACTGTCTACCTGTCACCCCGTGACTATCACCGGGTGCATATGCCCTTGACCGGCACCCTGCGCGAGATGATCCACGTGCCCGGCAAACTGTTCTCGGTCAACCAGACCACCGCAGAAAATGTCCCTGCCCTGTTTGCCCGCAACGAGCGGGTCGTGTGTCTGTTCGATACCGAAGCCGGCCCCATGGCTGTGGTGCTGGTCGGTGCGATGATTGTCGCCTCGATCGAAACCGTCTGGGCCGGGCTGGTGGCTCCACCGCAGCGGCGGGTACGCAGCGAAGTCTACGGCCAGAGCGCGCCGGTACTAGAGCGCGGTGCCGAACTGGGACGCTTCAAGCTGGGCTCCACCGCCATCGTGCTGTTCGCCCCTGGCAAGGCCAGGTGGGATGAGCTGCTGAACGCCGGAAGCCTGGTGCGCATGGGGCATAAAATGGGTGAGAAGCTGGTATAAGTCAGAGCCTGGGGCGTAGCGGTGCCTGCCCCGGGCAACCCTGACCGGCAGACAACAAAAAACCCCGGTACGGAAATCCGTACCGGGGTTTTTGACTGGCGTGGTCAGCCGGGTCGGCGATTACATCATGCCGCCCATGCCACCCATTCCACCCATGCCGCCCATATCAGGCATCGCGGGTGCTGCTTCCTGCGGCAGCTCGGCGATCATCGCCTGGGTAGTGATCATCAGGCTGGCAACGGAAGCAGCGGCCTGCAGCGCGCTACGGGTTACCTTGGCCGGATCCAGAATACCCATTTCGATCATGTCGCCGTACTGGCCGGTGGCAGCGTTGTAACCGTAGTTACCTTCGCCAGCGCTGACCGCTTGCAGTACCACAGCACTTTCTTCACCAGCGTTGGCCACAATCTGACGCAGCGGTGCTTCAATGGCGCGACGCAGCAGCTTGATGCCGACGTTCTGGTCTTCGTTGTCACCGGTCAGGTTCTCGAAGGCAACCAGAGTACGTACCAGAGCCACACCACCGCCAGGTACCACGCCCTCTTCAACAGCGGCGCGGGTAGCGTGCAGTGCGTCTTCAACGCGGTGTTTCTTCTCTTTCATTTCCACTTCGGTGGCTGCGCCGACCTTGATTACCGCAACACCGCCAGCCAGCTTGGCCAGACGTTCCTGCAGTTTTTCCTTGTCGTAGTCGGAAGTGGTTTCTTCAACCTGCTTGCGGATCTGGGCAACGCGGGCTTCGATATCAGCCTGGGCACCGGCACCATCGATGACGGTGGAGTTGTCCTTGTTGATCTGTACGCGCTTGGCCTGACCCAGATGCTCCAGGGTAGTGGTTTCCAGGCTCATGCCGACTTCTTCGCTGATCACGGTACCACCGGTCAGGATGGCGATATCCTGCAGCATGGCCTTGCGACGATCACCAAAGCCAGGGGCCTTGACCGCAGCAACCTTGACGATGCCGCGCATGTTGTTGACCACCAGGGTAGCCAGGGCTTCGCCTTCAACGTCTTCGGCAACGATCATCAGCGGACGACCGGCCTTGGCGACAGCTTCCAGTACCGGCAGCATTTCGCGGATGTTGGAGATCTTCTTGTCAACCAGCAGGATGAAGGGGTTATCCAGCTCGGCGGACATGGTGTCCGGCGTGTTGACGAAGTACGGGGACAGGTAGCCACGGTCGAACTGCATGCCTTCAACAACAGACAGCTCGTTTTCCAGACCGGAACCTTCCTCGACGGTGATCACACCTTCCTTGCCAACGCGATCCATGGCTTCGGCGATGATGCTGCCGATGGAGTCGTCGGAGTTGGCGGAGATGGTGCCTACCTGGGCAATCGCCTTGGAGTCGGCACAGGGCTTGGCCAGGTTCTTCAGCTCGGCAACAACGGCAGCGGTGGCCTTGTCGATACCGCGCTTCAGATCCATCGGGTTCATGCCGGCGGCAACAGCCTTCAGACCTTCGGTAACGATGGCCTGGGCCAGAACGGTAGCAGTGGTGGTACCGTCACCGGCGTCGTCGTTGGCACGGGAAGCAACGTCCTTGACCAGTTGCGCACCCATGTTCTCGAAGCGGTCTTTCAGCTCGATTTCCTTGGCAACGGAAACGCCGTCTTTGGTGATCAGCGGCGCACCGAAGCTGCGCTCGATCAGTACGTTACGGCCTTTCGGACCCAGGGTGGATTTGACCGCGTTAGCCAGGGTATTCACACCTTCCAGCATCTTGTTACGGGCGGCAACGTCAAACAGTACTTCTTTAGCAGCCATTTTCACTTTCCTTCAATGAATTCGTTAAGGATCAACCGGCAGGCAATCAGCCTTCCAGGACACCGTAGATTTCGGATTCGCTCATCATCAGCAACTCTTCACCATCGATCTTGATGGTGCTGCTGCCGGAGTAAGGGCCAAATACGACCTTGTCACCTTCCTTCACAGCCAGGGGACGTACTTCACCATTGTCCAGCAGGCGCCCGGTACCCACAGCAATCACCACGCCAGTGTTCGGCTTCTCAGCTGCAGAGCCAGGCAGAACGATACCGCCAGCGCTTTTTGTTTCTTCTTCGCTGCGACGAACGACTACGCGATCGTGTAACGGACGGATTTTCATCGTTTTGAGTCTCCCAATAGTAAGCAAACAGCCGGTAGTACCGGCTTTCCAGGTTAAAAATCAGGCTGTGCAGCCTGAAGGGCGCTCAGCACCCAATCCAACATGGCTCTCGCAATAGAGAGCCCGTAAATCTCGTGCAACCTTTATGGGGTTCACTTCCCGCATTTCAAGGGCTGCCTGATGATTTTTTTCACGGCCGATTCAAACGACCCGGATCCTCAGGCTGCTGCGGGTCACCGGCCTGCCACTCACCTTCGATGATGGTGAACTCCCCCTGCCGGTAGGTGCGTGGACCACCACCGTTGTCATCATCCGGGCCGGAACCGCCGCCGCGATGCAGCAGCATCATGATCAGGCAGGGCACTGCCAGTGCATCACTGACCAGCCCAGGGAAAGCCAGCAGCACGCCCGCCAGCACACCCCACATCCCGGATTTGAGCACCGCCTGGGGGCTGCGATTGACCAGCATCTGCTGCTGCAGACGCTGCAGCATGCCCCAGCCACTGCGCTGGATCAGCATCAGCCCGGCGACACCGGTAAACAACACCCAGAACAGCGTCCAGCCGACCCCGACCTCCTGACCCAGAACAATCAGGCTGGCCAGCTCAAGCAACGGGAAGGCCAACAGCAATATGCGCAACAGCGGCATGAACACCTCAGTAACAGGTTCAAAGTGTTTATATGGGGAGCATCCGCAGAGTTTCAACCCTTTACCCGTGCATCGGCTATTCATAATAGGCGCCGCTTGTTGCATGCTTATTCCCTCAACAACAAACACATCCATGAAGGAAATCCGCATGCAACTGAAAGACAGCGTAATCATCGTGACCGGTGGCGGTCAGGGCCTGGGCCGCTCGATGGCTGAATATCTGGCCGGGCGCGGTGCCCGTCTGGCACTGGTGGACCTGGGCCAGGAGCGCCTCGATGAAGCCGTTGCCGCCTGCAAGGCCGCCGGTGGCGATGCCCGTGCCTACATCTGCAACGTCGCCGACGAGCAGCAGGTCAACAGCATGGTCGCCCAGGTGGCGGCGGATTTCGGCACCATCAATGGCCTGATCAACAACGCCGGTATTCTGCGCGATGGCCTGCTGCTCAAGGTGCGCGACGGCGAAATCCAGAAGATGCCGCTGAACCAGTGGCAGTCGGTAATCGATGTCAACCTGACCGGTGTGTTCCTGTGCACCCGCGAAGTGGCGGCCAAGATGGTCGAGCTGCAGAGCAGTGGACTGATCATCAATATCTCCTCCATCTCCCGGGCCGGCAATATGGGCCAGTCCAACTACTCGGCGGCCAAGGCCGGTGTTGCGGCGATGACCGTGGTCTGGGCCAAGGAGCTGGCGCGTTACGGTATCCGCGTAGCGGGTATTGCGCCGGGGTTTATCGAGACCGAGATGACCGGCGGCATGAAGCCCGAAGCGCTGGAGAAGATGACCGCCGGCATTCCGCTGCGGCGCATGGGCAAGCCCGAAGAAATCGCCCACTCGGCGGCCTACCTGTTCGAGAACGACTACTACAGCGGCCGGATTCTGGAGCTCGATGGCGGTCTGCGTCTGTAGTCGCCGCGCGCCCCCGCTGAAGGCATAGCCGGAGGGCTCATTGCGGGGTGCCGTTCGCAGTCACTGCAGCGGCGCCCCTGTTGGATGGATCAGGCCAGCGGCACGCCCAGGCGTTGGGCGACTTCTTCGTAGGCTTCGATGACCCCGCCGAGGTTCTGACGGAAGCGGTCCTTGTCCATCTTCTTACCGGTCTGCTTGTCCCACAGACGGCTGCCATCGGGACTGAACTCATCGCCCAGTGTGACCTCGCCCTGGTACAGGCCGAACTCCAGCTTGAAATCCACCAGCAGCAGACCGGCATCATCAAACAGTTGCTTGAGGATATCGTTGACCTTGAAGGTCAGTTCACGCATGCGCTGCAGTTGTTCGGCGGTGGCCCAGCCGAAGGTGACCACGTGGGATTCGTTGATGAAGGGGTCGCCCTTGGCATCGTCCTTGAGGAACAGCTCGAAGGTCGGCGGCGTCAGCGGGGTGCCTTCCTCGATGCCCAGGCGCTTGACCAGGCTGCCACCGGCATAGTTGCGCACCACACACTCGACCGGAATCATGTCCAGTTTCTTGACCAGGCATTCGGTGTCGGACAGCAGCCGGTCGAACTGGGTGGGGATGCCCGCGTCCTGCAGTTTCTGCATGATGAAGGCGTTGAAGCGGTTGTTGACCATGCCCTTGCGTTCCAGCTGTTCGATCCTCTTGCCGTCGAAGGCGGAGGTGTCGTTGCGGAACAGCAGGATCAGGCGATCCGGATCGTCGGTGGCGTAAACGGATTTGGCCTTGCCGCGATAGAGTTCTGTGCGTTTTTCCATTATCGGATTCCGATACAGGCGGATTGTGGTTGGGGCGTTTCGGTCATGCTCTGCCAGGGCAGTCCCTGGTTCTGTACTGCCAGCTGCAGTTGACCTGCCCAGCCATCCAGCACACTGGACAGCGCTTCACGGGCCAACTCCGGCCGGTTGTTCTTTTCGCTGATATGGGCGATGACAATCTGCTGCAGACTGCCGATGTCGATCGATTCCAGCAACCCGGCGGCCTGCCGATTGCTCAGATGCCCCAGCGCGCCGCCCACCCGGGCCTGCACACTGCGCGGATAGGGCCCACTGGCCAGCATCAGTGGATCATAGTTGGCTTCGAGAAAAAGCGCATCCAGGCCACTGTACATTTCCCGGATCAGCGGGGTGATGCTGCCGGTATCGGTCAGTACCCCCAGCCGGTGATAGCCGCTGTCAAAAATGAACTGGCTGGGTTCCCGGGCATCATGCGGCACCGGCACCGGGGTGATGCGTATTTCGCCAATATCGATCGACTCACCGAAGCGCAGCAACTCGACCGGCAGATCGCTCGCGCCCATCCCCTGCCGGGTTCCGGCGGTCATATGGACCGGCAGACCGTAACGCCGCGCCAGCCGCTCTACCCCGCTGATATGATCCGAATGCTCATGGGTGACCAGGATGGCGCTCAACTGATCTGCGCCAAGTCCGGCCTGCGCCAGACGCTGTTCGGTCGCCCGCAGGCTGAAGCCGCAATCGATCAGCAGCCGGGTATCGCCGTATTCAACCAGCGTGGCGTTACCCCGACTGCCACTTCCCAGGGAGCAATAGCGCAACGGTCGCCTCAGTTCAGGTTCTGGTGAATCCGGCTGAGCAGTGCTCTTGCCTCGCTGGAATCGCTGCTGGTGGTGATGCTGTCTTCCACAGTGACCTGCACCCGGTTAGCCACCGGCGTCAGCCGGATCTGGGTACGCTGGACCTCGGCTTCGGCGGAGCTGCCCCGGCGGAACAGGCGCCCGAAGAAGCCCGGCTTGTCCGTCTCGGCGCTCTGCTGCGGGTTAACGTAGTACACCCCTGCCGTGCGGTTCAGGTCATCCACACGGATATCAGCACTGGCCAGTGCCTGGCCTACCGCTGCCCAGGCGCGGTTGAAGTCGGTATGGATATTCAGTACCGGGTTGCCGGCGCCGTCCTGATCCAGCGAGCTGCGCCGTGCGGCGGGCGCCTCGTCAACAGTGGACAGCACCACCGAGTCCGCTCCACCACTCTGGTTCAGATAGCTTTCCAGCTCAGCCAGGACGGCCCGCTCAAGATTGGAGTTGTCCGAATTGTTCGGCCACTTGTCGTGGCTGCTGCCGGCACTGCGCTGACTCTGCAACACCTTGATTTCACTGGTGCCGGACTGGACGCCGGGCTCAACCCGCAGACGGAAGCGCTGTTCGGTGCCTTCGATACGACGGTTGGTACCTACGGCCGGGGCAACCCGACGCAACAGAGCGTTATCCGCATTGTCGTCATAAACCAGCCAGGCCGTTTCAATCTCACCGAGGGTGGCCGACTCCCGCTCAACCGGTACCCGGTACTCGGTCAGGAACTGTCGCACCCTGGGCCACAGGCTCGCCGGGGCATGCTGCGCCAGCAACCAGCGCTCGCCGCCATTCTGCTGCAGGGAAAAATCACTGGTGTTGAGACCGATATTCAACCCCTGCGGGCGCGGCACCTGGAATTTGCCGCTACCCCCGGCGCTGATCTGGCCCGGAACCGGCAGCAGGTCGCCAATAGGCTTGCTTTGCAGTTCGCTCGGCACCGTCATGCGCGGCTCAACTACCGCCTGCTGGTAATCCGAACCACGGTCACGGAAGTATCCATCTTCACCAAACAGATAACCGCAACCGCTCAGTCCCCCGGCAACCACTACCAGAGTCAGTGCATTGAGCACAGGCTTCATTCGCATTTCCTTGATTGTCAGGTTTCTCGACATCACAGCAGACCGCACTGTTGCAGCGCTTCACGCACTATGGGCCGGTATTGTGCGCTGAGGCTGGTCAGCGGCAGGCGCAGACCGTCACTGATCAGGCCCATTTCATACAGCGCCCACTTGGCCGGAATCGGGTTCGACTCGATAAACAGCTGTTTATGCAACGGCATCAGCATGTCGTTCAGACGACGGGCAGTTTCAGCGTCGCCCTTCAGGGCGGCGGCGCACAGCTCGTGCATAGCCTTGGGTGCGACGTTGGCGGTGACCGAGATATTGCCCTTGCCACCCAGCAGAATCAGCTCCACGGCGGTAGGGTCATCGCCGGAATACACTGCCATACGGTCGGATACGCGCTCGATCAGCTCACGGGCGCGTTGCAGATCACCGGTGGCTTCCTTGATGCCGACAATATTGTCGATATCGGCCAGTCGCGCCACGGTATCCGGCAGCATATCCACTGCGGTACGTCCGGGCACGTTGTACAGAATCTGCGGAATATCCACTGCCTCGGCAATGAACTTGTGGTGTTGATAGAGCCCTTCCTGGGTCGGCTTGTTGTAATACGGAGTGACCAGCAGGCAAGCATCGGCGCCGACACTGCGGGCGTCCTCGGTCAGCTCTACCGCTTCACTGGTCGAGTTGGCTCCGGTACCGGCAATCACCGGCACACGACCGGCCACCTTATCCACCACCCGGCGAATGACTTCCTTATGTTCGTCCATGTCCAGCGTGGCGGACTCACCGGAGGTGCCCACGGCAACGATACCATCGGTGCCCTCGGCCAGATGAAATTCGATCAAACGGTCAAGCGCCTGCCAATCCAGGTTGCCACGCGAGTCCATAGGGGTTACCAGCGCCACAAGGCTGCCTGAAATCATGCAAGGGGCTCCATAAGATACGAGATGATCAGCAATGGTACTTTCGCCATGGATTCAGCACAAGGGACGCAGCGATACAGGCAGGCCAGCGGCAGGAAAAACTGGCAGTTGAACCCCCGGCGACAGACAGGGACAATAGGCAGCTTATCGGCGGGCTGAGGCCTTGATGCGATCCCCGCCGACCACCCACCTTCGAGGAGCTTCAATGTCCACAGTGCCCAGCCCCCGGGAGCAGTTTCTGGTGATCAACGCCATGGGGCAGCAGACTACGGCGCTGGCCGGCACCCTGACCCGCCTGTGCATGGAGCAGCGCTGCCTGATTGTCAGCAGCCGCATGAGTCGGCACGGCACCTGCACCGCAATACTGCTGCAGGTCAGTGGCAACTGGGATGCGCTGGCACGTCTGGAGACACTGTTGCCGCCGCTGGCCAAGCGTGAGCACTGGTCGCTGTCCATGCGCCGCAGCAGCGCACTGGAAGAGCGCCCCTCGGCCCTGCCCTACAACGTCTTTGTCACGGCAGCGCAGCGCCCGGAGCTGATTGCCGAACTGTGCACCTTCTTCCAGCACCTGGAAATCGATATCGAGGAAATGTTCAGTTTCACCTACATGGCCCAGCATACCGGCACCGCCATGCTGAACCTGACCCTGACCATTGCCATCCCGGTCAAGACCCAGCTCAGCTGGCTGCGCGAGCAGTTTCTCGACTTCTGCGATGAGCTCAATCTTGACGCCGTGATCGAACCCTGGCGCCCACTTCACTGAACCCAAGAGGCTGTTGTCATGAGTATCAAAGTGGACACCCCACTGCCCGACTTCACCGCACCCGCCACCAGCGGTATCACTGTTACCCTGTCCGAACTGGCAGGCAAGAAGGTGATCATCTACTTCTATCCCAAGGATCACACCCCCGGCTGCACCACCGAAGGCCAGGACTTCCGGGATATGCACCAGCAGTTCCTGGCAGCCGACACCCTGGTATTCGGTGTATCCCGGGACAGCCTGCGCACCCACGAGAACTTCCGCGCCAAGCAGGATTTTCCGTTCGAGCTGATCAGCGATGCGGACGAGACCCTGTGTCGGCTGTTCGATGTGATCCGCCAGAAGCAGTTGTATGGCAAACAGTATGAAGGTATCGAGCGCAGCACCTTCCTGATTGACCGCGAAGGCGTGCTACGCCGGGAATGGCGCAAGGTCAAGGTACCCGGCCATGTGGCCGAGGTGCTGGAAGCAGCTCAGGCGCTGGACTGAGCCGCCCCTTCGGCCCGGGGGCGGGCCTCCTGCAGGTGTATCGAAGGATCACCAAGAGCCTTTGTGGGAGCACCGCCCCGGCGCGAAGGGAGCTCTCGGCACTCTAGCCCTTGCGCAACCAGTAGTGAAACTCCCCGTCCCGCTCCTCGGACTGTAACAGGCTGTGACCGGCCAGCTCGGCAAAGCGGGCAATATCCCGCTGCGAGCCGGCATCCGTTGCCCGCACATACAGCAGCTGCCCCGCCTGCATGCCATTCAACGCCACCTTGGCACGCAGCAGCGGCAGGGGGCAGGACAGACCACGGGCATCTACCGCCTGGTCAGCCTGTAATTCACTTTTCTCATCAAACATGCGTACACTCCAGAGTGATCCGCAATTATACCCTTGCGGGTCGCTGGCCGCATTCGGGCCACATGTTTCACCATCACCCAGAGTGAGTCCATGCGATTTATCAACGCAGCCAGAACACCCATCAGAGCCCTGTTGTTCTCCCTGATAGCGGCAGTTGCCGTACCGCTCGGTGCCAACGAATTCAACCTGCCTTCGCTCGGCGACACCAGTTCATCGATCATGTCCCGGGAGCAGGAATACCAGCTGGGCCGCGCCTGGCTGGCCATGCTGCGCGGCTCGGTACGCACGCTGGAAGACCCGCTGCTGAAGGATTACGTTGAAAGCCACGTATTCACGCTGGCGGAAACCAGCCAGCTGGATGATCGACGCCTGACCTTTGTCACCATCGACAGCCCCCAGCTCAACGCCTTTGCTGCCCCCGGTGGCATCATCGGCGTCAATGGCGGTCTGTTTCTGCATGCCCAGACCGAAGCCGAGTTCGCCTCGGTCATGGCCCACGAACTGGCTCACCTGTCCCAGCGCCACTTCGCCAGGGGCCTGCAGCACCAGCAGCAGAACCGCATTCCGCTGATGACTGCCATGCTCGCCAGTATCATTCTGGCCGCCAGCGGCGGCGGTGACGCTGGTATCGCCGCGCTGGCTTCCACCCAGGCAGCGGCCATCCAGGAGCAACGGCGCTTCTCCCGACAGAACGAACAGGAGGCCGACCGTATCGGCCTGCTCAACCTCAAGCAGGCCGGTTATGACCCGCACGCCATGCCGGAGATGTTCGAGCGGCTGGCCCGGCTGAGCCGCTTCAGCCGCACCCCGCCGGAATTTCTGCTGACTCACCCGGTCAGCCAGTCGCGGATTGCCGACTCGCGCAACCGCGCCGGCCAGCTGAGCAATGATGGACGCCGGGACAGCCTGTATTACCAGATGATGCGCGCCCGGGTGCAGCTGTTCTATGAGGACAGCCCGGGCCTGGCAGCCCAGCGCTTCCGCGCCCTGCTGGACCAGCATGAAGGAGAGCATGCGGCGGCCCGCTACGGACTGGCACTGGCCCTTATTCGCAGCGGCCAGCAAGCGGCGGCTGGAGAGCAACTGGCTGTCCTGCTGGCCGAGCATCCGGACAATATCGCCGTGCAACTTGCCCAGGTGGAGCTGGACGGCAGCCAGAACAGGCTGGATCCGGCACTGGCCCGTCTGGATGAGCTGCTGCGGATACAACCCGACAACTACCCGTTGCTGGAAGCCAAGGCCAATCTGCTGCTGCGCAAACAGGACTACCGTGGGGCGGAGAAGATCACCGACCAACTGGCACGCCTGCGCAACGAGGATCCGGATATCTGGTATCTGGTCTCGGAGGTACGCGGGCTGGCGGGGAATATTCTCGGTGTACACCAGGCCCGGGCCGAGTACTTCATGCTCGCCGGGGATCTGGATCAGGCTGACCAGCAGCTGGATCAGGCACTGAAACGGGCCGGGGATAATTTCGTGATCAGCTCGCGAATCAAGGCGCGCAAGGATGAAGTCGCCCGGCGTCGGGAGATTCTGCGCAGCTTCTGAAGTGGCGCAACCCAGTGCTGGCGGGGATACCGAGGCCCATGGATTGCCACGCCGCTGCGCTCCTCGCAATGACGATGAAGGCTGGAGTCAGTGCGCACGGCTGCCGACCTACTCCCCGTCATTGCGAGCAAAGCGCGGCAATCCAGTGCGGGCGGGGAGTGCCGGGGCCTGTGGATTGCCGCGTCGTTGACGCTCTTCGCGATGATGGAAAAGGGCGCCCTGCCGTTCTTGCCCTCAACGATTCAGGTTGGCGGTGAAGTCCAGCATCCGTTGCAGCGGGCGTACCGCATCGGGGATGAGGTTTTCCGGCACCAGGATCTCGTTGGTGCCCTGCTCCAGGCTCTGCAGCAGGCGCGGCAGGGTGTTCATTGCCATCCATGGACAATTGGCACAACTGCGGCAGGTGGCGCCGTCGCCAGCGGTAGGCGCATCGATCAGCCTGCGACCCGGTGCGGCCTGCTGCATCTTGTAGAAGATACCCTTGTCGGTAGCCACGATAAAGGTCGGGTTGGGCAGTTCCTGGGTGGCCTTGATCAACTGACTGGTGGAGCCCACCACGTCGGCCAGTTCCACCACCGAGGCCGGGGATTCAGGGTGGACCAGAATCGCCGCTTCCGGGTAGACCGCCTTGAGGTCGATCAGCGCCTGGGCCTTGAACTCCTCGTGGACGATGCAGGCACCATCCCACAGCAGCATGTCGGCACCGGTCTGGCGCTGGATGTAGTCACCCAGGTGCTTATCCGGCGCCCAGAGAATCTTCTCGCCCTTGTCCATCAGGCTTTCGACGATCGGTAGAGCGCAGCTGGAGGTCACTACCCAGTCGGCCCGCGCCTTGACCGCCGCCGAGGTATTGGCATAGACCACCACGGTACGATCCGGATGCTGGTCGCAGAAGGCGGCGAACTCGTCCGCCGGACAACCCAGATCCAGCGAGCAGGTCGCATCCAGCGTCGGCATCAGCACACGCTTTTCCGGACTGAGGATCTTGGCGGTTTCGCCCATGAAGCGCACACCGGCGACCACCAGGGTGCTGGCCGGATGGTTCTTGCCGAAACGGGCCATTTCCAGCGAGTCTGACACGCAGCCGCCGGTCTCCTCTGCCAGCTCCTGCAGCAGCGGATCAGTGTAATAGTGCGCAACCAGTACCGCATTGTGCGCTTTCAAAGCTGCCGCGATACGGGCCTTGTAATCGGCTTTTTCGTCATCGGTCAGCGGAGCCGGTTGCTTGGCCGCCAGATGGGCCTGTACCAGCAACCGTTCGGAAATCTGAGACATCTAACAACCCCTCCGGGAACACGGACCCGCTATCATACCACGAGCGACGCTTTCTACCGATGTGTACCGACGAAGCCAACCGGAACTATCCCGGACCTGCCCAGTCAAGAATTACAGGCACTCCGATAAGGCAGATAGCTCATGATCAGACACGTACCCGGTCTATTCGTCGCTCCCAGGCCCACCTGGACAAGCATCCATGAGGATGCCGAGCACCATCCACTCGGCTTCCTGCCGTTACTTCTGCTCGGCTCGCTGATCCCGGCACTATGCGTTTATTACGGCGGTGCCGTGGCTGGCTGGGCGCTGTTCGGCTCCGAGGAGCGCCATTACCTCAGCAGTCAGAGCGCAGCTCTGCTGGCGGTGGCAGTCTGGCTGGCCTTTGTCAGCAACGCGGTCATCATGGGCTATATCGTGCGCTGGGTGCTGTTCCGCCCCCCCTTTCGCCCTCCGGCCCTGCACGGCATTGCCTTTGCCACCTTCCTGTCGGTGCCCTTCATGCTCGGCGGACTGGCGGCGCTGTATCCCGAGCGCTGGGTGCTGCTGCCGGTTATTCCGCTGGTCGGTCTATTCTCCGTCATCCAGCTGTATTACGGTCTGCCGCACTTCATGCGTCTGCACCAGGACAAGGCGTACTTCTACGGCGCCTGCATTATCGGCGCAGGCATGCTGGCGATGATCAGTGTAGGCCTGTTCTATCTGGAAAGCTGGCGCGCCATCGCTCCTCCGGGTGGCTATCAGAACCTGGAGGAGCAGCGTCAGGATGAGGGGTTCATCCCGGAACTTGGCCGCCAGGCCCGATAGTATCTGGGTAAAGCAAAGCCGACGGACAGCCTGAGCTGGCGTCGGCTTCATCGGACGGAATCAGCTACGCGCACGCTCGGCGTCGCGCAGCATCTTCACCTGATCATGATTGCGCAGTACGCCGTCATAATGGCGCTGTACCACCTGACGAATATCCTCCGGCAGCGCCTTCTCCAGGGCCTTGTGGTAGCTGCGCTTGGCCACATCCTCACCCCGTTCGCACTCGTTCAGAATGGCCTCGTCATCCTTGCCGGTGATCAGTGACTTGAGGTCAACCCAGCGGCGATGCAGGTCCCCTGC
>JAAYHO010000141.1 GCA_012735335.1 Gammaproteobacteria bacterium | reverse complement strand
GCGTACTGGTAGTGGAGCCGGATGCCCATGCCCAGTCGGTGCTGGATGGCTACAAGGGCCAGATCGACGAGAAGAAGCAGGAAGTGATAGGTACTGCCAGCGACGCCTTCTGCCTGGTGCGCATACCGGGAGAGGCGAACAACCGCAGTTCCGGGACACCGGGCTGCGAGATGGCCAACCAACTGGCGCGGGGCAGCGACGCCGCGCAACTGGTCGCTGAAGCCTTCCTGGATGCCAGTCTCCGGGCCGACTTCTCCCTGCAGAACGCCGGTGGCGTGCGTGTGCCGCTGCCGGCCGGAGATGTGACCTTCAACAGTGCTGCGACCATGCTGCCCTTTACCAACGTGCTGGTCGAGTTGGATATCACTGGAGCGGAAGTGGTTCAGGCGCTGGAGGATGCAGTATCCAACCGTATGGAAAACAATGGCTCGGATGGTTCCCACCCATATGCAGCGGGGCTGCGCTGGGATCTTGACCTGTCCCAGCCGAGGGGCAGTCGCTTCAGCAATGTGGAGGTGCGGGCGGCGGATGGCAACTGGTCCGCTATCGACCTTGTACAGCGTTATGTACTGGTGACCAATGACTTCATTGCCGAGGGCCGCGATGGTTATGCCGAGCTGGGCAAGGTCAGTGCCGATGGACGCTCGACCAATACCTTCCTGCTGTATACCCAGAGCCTGATCGACTACCTGCTGAAGCAGGGAACGGTGAGTCTGCCGCCGCGCAGCGAGTATTCACACCAGGTGGTGATTGATCACAATGGTGTGCCGCTGATGGATTGATTCTGTAGCCGAAAACACGAACGCCCCGGCTGGCCGGGGCGTTCGTGTTTCAGCAGAGTACCGTTTAGAAACGGTGGGTCAGCTGGATACCCAGGCCATGGGCGCTGTTGTCGTATTGGGCATGGTAATCCGCAGTAATACCATTACCAGCCTGATTTACCTGGCCTTTGCTCTCATCCACATAGGCGTAGGCTACATCTACAGTCCAGTCCTGGTCGATATTCCAGCCCAGACCAAGGGAGTAGATCTTGCGGTTGCTCACTGGAATGCGCACTGTGCGGTGCTCGTTGGTGGTCGGAGAGGCATCCAGAGCGAAACCGCTGCGCAATACTACAGCGGGGGTCACCTGATAGGCTACACCGATCGCATGTGACCAGGTGTTTTCCCAGTTGAGCGGCTCAACCGGGTTGGGCTGCGGGCCGTCATGCACAACAGCCAGTTCTTTCAGTCGACTCCAGCGGGTCCAAGTGGAGCCTGCATACAGTGTCCACTTGTCATTGGCGCGATAGGTAACAGAGGTATCTACCGACTCTGGCAGGGTGAGATCCACTGTGCCGTCATGGGTGCCGAAGAAACCGGTGGCCGGGTGGAAGTCGGAGTAGCTGATGGTGCCTTCCAGCTCGTATTCGACCTTGGATCGGTAGCTCAAGCCCCAGGCCAGGCGGTCAGTTACGTCGACCAGTACTCCGAGGTTGTAACCGTAGGCAATATCGTCACCTTTGATACGGGCGTGAGCATTGGGGGAGGAGGCAAGCCCCAGCTGGGCGTGCGCCATGGGATTTTTGGTCAATTTGCCATCAATCTTGTTGATGGTCGGGCCAAAGCCCACGGCAACCCGGTCATTGATCCGGTAGCTGATGGTGGGCTGCAGGGTGGTTACCTGTACCTTGCTGTACAGACCATGGTCGCGGCCCTGGAAGGACTTCTCGTAGTCGCTGATCACGCCGAAGGGCACATACAGGCCCAGACCTACATGCCATTTGTCGTTCATGGGGCGGACATAGTAGACAAAGGGCACCTGTGCATCGGGAGCGATATCACCCTTGTTGGTACCGGGAGCCAGGTTACCCTCGGCGCCGTCAATATCCGTCTCCGGCCAGATAGCCGCCACACCACCGCTGATCTCGGCGCGTTGCAGGCGGGACATGCCGGCCGGGTTGCCGAATACGGTGCTGGCATCCTGCGCAGAAGAGGAACGACCGGCAAAAGAAGTACCCATGCCACTGACGCTTTGTTCGTTCACTGCCAGGCCGTTTGCCATGACATGGCAGGAGGCCCCGGCAACAGCGACTGCGATGAGGGTCTTGAACCAGGTGTGTTTGATCATCGGAGATGTTCCTACTTGTTTTTGACAGAGGCGCGAAGCTATCAGGAAAAAATATTCGACGCCACGCTTGAGGGGCGCAAAACCGGCTAATTTACGTTAAGAATCGTAACTTGGCGGCGAATTGTTGAAAGACTGATCAGTCCTTCGGTGACCCTTGGTGTTGTTCGGCAAAACGGCGCTACAGGCGGATGGCTCGGGCCCGGTTGAGTCGCCGCCAGTCCGAGACTCGGTTGTTCAGCTCGGCCAGACTATTGGTCCCCTGTTTGTCGAGACGGTTCAACAGAATCAGCAGTATCTCGGCGGTAACCATGGCGTCGGCGCTGGCGTTGTGGCGCTCGCTGTTGGTCAGTTGGAAATGGCTCTGCCAGTCATCCAGGCTGCCGCAGCGGGGGGCGGCTTCGGGGTAGAGCATGGGGGCCAGTTCGGCCACATCGAGAAAGCGGTGCTGCAGTCGGCAGCCCAGCGTCTGGCGCAGGCTGCGGGTCAGCATGCGCTGTTCAAAACCGGCATGGAAGGCAATCAGCACGCTGGTTCCTGCGTAGTGCATGAAGTCCAACAGGGCAGCTTCCACCGGCTGGCCGCGCTGGATCTCGCAGGGGGCTATTTCGTGCAGCAGGGTGGCCTGGTTGGGCTGATGGTCGGGCTGATGCAGGGTGCGCTCGAACTGATCGGCCATGAACAGGGTGCCCTGCCTGACCGCCACCGCGCCGATGGACAGGATATCGTCACGCTGGGTATCCAGACCGCTGGTTTCCAGATCCAGCACCACCAGCCGGGCCTGCCGGATCGGGGTGCTGTCCAGCGCCTGGGGTTCTGGTAGAACAGGGCTCTGGCTGCTTCGTCGGGAGCGGAACAGGTGGGACAGCTTCACAACTGGTATCTCTGGCTGAGACTGGATTGCAGACGCTGGGCCTGGCGGAAGGACTCGCGCAGGATGCGCTGATCCAGCTGGTTCAGGCTTTCCGGGTCCAGTCGGTTGCTGAACGGGCGCTGCTGTTGCTCCTGCTGCTGGTGTTGCTGCATGCGCAGCTGCTGAATGAACTGATAAGCCTCATCGTAGGCATCGGCATCCAGTTCGCTGATCACCCGGCGTTGCTTGAGCTGCGCCAGCCTTTGCACTGTGCCCGTATCACGGATGCCGTGGGCCAGCGCCAGAATGCGCGCCGCGTCGACAAAGGGCGTCAGGCCCTGGGTCTTCAGGTCTACGGTGTGCTTGTCCCGGCCGCTGCCGGAGACCAGAAAGTTGCGGAAGAAGCCCAGCGGCGGGCGGTTGGCCAGCGCATTGCGGGCCAGCATCTGCTGGAAACTGGGGGCATCGGCGACCATATCCAGCACGCTGTTGAACAGCTCGTCCGCTCCTCTGGGGTCACCCCAGACCGCGCGCAGGTCAAAGAAGATCGAGGAGGCGAGCAGGTTCTCCGGAGTGGCGGTGCGGATGCACTCGCTGAAGCGCCGCTGCCATTCCCGCCGCGACAGGCACAGCTCCGGGTTGCCAGCCATGATATTGCCCCGGCACAGAGTGAAACCGCACTCGGCGAGCATCTCATTGATGCTTCGGGCCAGCGGCAGCAGCTGCTGACGGATCTGCTGCGCATGCCAGTCGCTTTCGGCCTCGAACAGGATGCCGTTGTCCTGGTCGGTATGCAGGGTCTGCTCGCGCCTGGCTTCGCTGCCGAAGCACAACCAGGTGAACTCGATACCGGGATTGCCGTACTGCTGCAGGCAGAGCTCTATCACCCGGCAGGTGGTCTGGTCGTTGAGCAGGGTAATGATGTGGGTGAGCTGGATGGCGGAGGCGCCATGGGCCAGCATGCTGTCCACCAACCGGTGAATGTCCGCGCGCAGGCCGACCAGCTCATCGACACCCGCTGCGTTACTGATGGCCCGGGCCAGATGCACCAGGTCGACCCGCTGCAGGGCAAACAGGTCCCGCTCGGATACCACGCCGACCAGGCTGTTCTCCTGCACCACACAGATGTGCCCTATATGCTCCCGGGTCATGGCAATGGCCGCATCGAAGGCGCTGGCGTTGACCGGCAAGCGCAAGGGGGAGGGCGTCATCACGCTGTTGATCGGCCGTTGCAGGTCGGCCTCGCCCTCGGCTATCAACTGGCGCAGATCGCGCAGGGTGAAGATGCCCAGGGGGGCAGCCTGACTGCCGGTGATCACTATGCTGCCCACGCTGGCTTCATGCATGGCCCTGACTGCCTGCTGAATCGGGGTGTCGGCGGAACAGACCACCGGCTGGCGAATGGCAATCTGCTCCAGTGGGGTTTCCAGCGAATAGAGGGCGCCGACCGTTTCCCGGGCCTGACGCTGGGCCTGCTGGTTGACCTGATCCAGCAGGCTGCTGACACCGCGCAGGGCAAAGTCGCGGAAGATCGGTGACAGCTTGACGAGCTGCTGGAAATCCTGCCGGGGCAGTTGCAGGCAGAAGGTGTGCTCAGCGGCGATATGCGCGGTACGGGTGGCCCGCTCACCGATCAGTGCTGCCAGCGGAAAACATTCCCCAGCGCTGATCTCGAAGGTGGTATCCGGCTCCTGTTCACCAACAATCAGTCGCTCGCCGCGTACCCGGCCCTGTTTGACAATGTGGAAGAACTGCACCGGGCCGTCCTGCGGGCGGATGATGCTGTCGCCCTGTTCGTAAAAGCGTAACTGGCAGTGTTCTACCATCCAGGCCAGGTGGTTGGCGTCCATCTGGTTGAATGGCGGATGACCGAGCAGGAAGGTCAGAGTACCATGGACATTCTGCTGCACCGCTGTTCTGCCGAGCTGATTCAGGGGGTCGTGACCAACCATGCGCACCTCAGAAATAAGGACAGTTCAGTCCGGCCAGCGATAAAAGCCAATTCTACTTAAGTGCAAGTCCCGCGCATTGCATCAGTCGTCAGGGCAGGGATGATAGTGTGACGGATGTCTCAAAATCCGCCAATTTGCTATCGTGACAGCATTGCGAGATGTTTCAAGCGGTATCCTGTCGCCCGTTGCGCTCACTAAAGGGGTTTGATTTGGTCAAGGTATTGGTGGTTGATGATCACGACCTGGTGCGTATGGGGATCACCCGTATGCTCAGCGACGTATCAGGGCTGACGATCGTTGGCGAGGCCAGCAGCGGCGAAGAGGCGATCACCCAGGCCAGAGCACTGCAGCCGGATGTGGTGTTGATGGACGTGCGCATGCCGGGTATCGGCGGGCTGGAGGCTACCCGCAAGCTGCTGCAGTACGATCGCAATATCAAGGTCATAGCAGTTACCGTGTGCGATGAGGAGCCTTTTCCCAGTCGGCTGATGCAGGCCGGAGCCCTGGGTTACGTGACCAAGGGCGCGCCGCTGGACGAGATGGTCACGGCGATCCGCAAGGTCGCTGCCGGGCAGCGTTATATCAGCCCGGATATCGCCCAGATACTGCTCACACGCATGTACGGCTCCAACAATGACGGCCCCTTTGACGCCCTGTCCGAGCGGGAAATGCAGATCGCCCTGATGATCGTCGGTTGTGAGAAAGTGCAGAGCATTTCCGAGAAGTTGCACCTGAGTCCCAAGACAGTGAATACCTACCGTTACCGTATCTTCGAGAAACTCAATATCACCAGCGACGTGGAGCTGACCCTGCTGGCGGTGCGCCATGGCATGATCGACGCCTCCCCTGATCAGGTATGACCGCAGCTCCCTTTGACGCCGCCGCTTTCCTCAAGGCAGTCACCGGCAAACCAGGCGTCTACCGGATGTTCGATGCCGATGGCCAGTTGCTCTACGTGGGCAAGGCCAACAACCTGAAGAAGCGCCTGTCCAGCTACTTCCGCAAGACCGGCCTGAGCCCGAAGACTGCGGCGCTGGTAGCGCGCATCCAGCATATAGACACCACCATTACCGCCAACGAGACCGAGGCGCTGCTGCTGGAGCAGAGTCTGATCAAGGTTTCCCGGCCGCCGTACAACATCCTGCTGCGGGACGACAAGTCCTACCCCCATGTGTACCTGTCCAGTGGGGATGCCTATCCCCGGCTGGGACTGCATCGGGGGGCGAAAAAGGCCAAGGGGCGCTATTTCGGCCCTTACCCCAGTGCCGGTGCGATCCGTGAGAGCCTCAGCCTGCTGCAGAAGACCTTCAAGGTGCGACAGTGCGAGGACAGTTATTTCCGCAACCGTCTGCGGCCCTGTCTGCAATACCAGATCAAGCGTTGCAAGGCGCCCTGCGTAGGTTTTGTCAGCGAAGAAGAGTACGCCGAGGATGTGCGCCACTCGGTGATGTTCCTTGACGGGCGCAGCAATGCACTGAGCGACGAGCTGACCCGGGCCATGGAAGCCGCTGCGCAGGAGCTGCAGTTCGAGCGGGCTGCCGAGCTGCGCGATCAGATCGCCCAGCTGCGTCGGGTGCAGGATCAGCAGAGCATCGACACCGAACACGGCAACGTCGACATAGTCGCCGCAGCGGTGATGCCCGGTGGCGCCTGCGTGCATGTGATCATGGTCAGGCAGGGGCGGGTGCTGGGCAGTCGCAACCACTTTCCCCGGGTGCCGATCGAGCAGAGCCCCGGTGAGGTGCTGGCAGCGTTTCTGCCGCAGTACTATCTGGGTGGCGCCGAGCGCGAGCTGCCGGGCGAAATCATCGTCAACGCCGTGCATGAGGATCTGCCGGTGATTGCCGATGCGCTGGCGCAGGCCCGGGGCTTTTCCGTCACCTTCAGCCACAAGGTGCGCGGCACCCGCAGTCGCTGGCAGAGCATGGCGGTGACCAATGCCGAGCAGGCGCTGGCTTCCATGCTCAGCAACCGGCAGAACATCCAGACGCGCTTCGAGGCCTTGCAGGAAGCGCTGCAGCTGGATGAGCTGCCGATGCGGCTGGAGTGCTACGACATCAGCCATACCAGTGGTGAATCCACCGTGGCGTCCTGCGTGGTGTTCGGCCCGGAAGGCCCGCTGAAAAGCGATTATCGGCGCTATAACATTGAAGGTATCACCGCTGGGGATGACTACGCGGCCATGCATCAGGTGCTGATGCGCCGCTTTACCCGCCTGCGTGAAGGGGAGGGCAAGATGCCCGATATCCTGCTGGTGGATGGTGGCAAGGGCCAGATGAAGATGGCCCGCGAGGTGCTGCAGGAGCTGGCTATCCACGATCTGACCCTGCTCGGTGTGGCCAAGGGCGTGACACGCAAGGCCGGCCTGGAAACCCTGTACCTGAACGATCCGCACAACGAGCTGGTGCTGCCCGGCCACTCTCCGGCGCTGCATCTGATCCAGCATATCCGCGACGAAGCGCACCGTTTTGCCATCACCGGCCACCGTCAGCGCCGAGGCAAGACCCGCAACACCTCAACCCTGGAAGGCATCCCCGGGGTTGGGCCGAAGCGGCGGCGGGAGCTGCTCAAACACTTCGGTGGCCTGCAGGAACTGACCCGCGCCAGCACCGCCGAAATAGCCAAAGCGCCAGGTATCAGCAAAAAACTGGCCGAACAGATATATACTGCCCTGCATAGCGACTAGAATGCTGTCACAGTCCAGGTTCACAGAGACGTCATGAATATCCCGAATATGCTTACCCTGATGCGGGTCGCGCTGATCCCCGTCTTCATTCTGCTGTACTACCTGCCATTCAGCTGGAGCTACCTGGCTGCCGCCGTGGTGTTCACCATCGCTAGCGTAACCGACTGGCTGGATGGTTATCTGGCGCGTAAATGGCAACAGAGCACGCCTTTCGGTGCCTTTCTCGATCCGGTGGCCGACAAGCTCATGGTGGCCGTGGCATTGGTGCTGCTGGTGCAGAGTCACGGCAACTTCTGGATCACCGCTCCGGCGGTGGTGATCATCGGCCGCGAGATCGTCATCTCAGCCCTGCGCGAGTGGATGGCCGAGCTGGGCGCCCGCGCCCAGGTAGCGGTATCCAATCTGGGCAAGTACAAGACCGCCGCGCAGATGGTGGCGCTGGTGGTGCTGCTGGCCAACCCGGCTGCCCCGCTGACGGTCTGGGTAGTGCTGGGCTACGTATTGCTGGCGCTGTCGGCGGTGCTGACCCTGTGGTCCATGGTCAAATACCTGATGGCCGCCTGGCCACATCTGCGCCCGGAAAGCGGCTCCGGAAACGGCAGATAAACTTTTTTGAATCAATGACTTGACAGGCTGGCGCAGATCGATAGAATAGCCACCATTCCAAAGCGGGAATAGCTCAGTTGGTAGAGCACGACCTTGCCAAGGTCGGGGTCGCGAGTTCGAGTCTCGTTTCCCGCTCCAATATGTTGAAAAAAGGGCCTTCAGGCCCTTTTTTCGTTCCAGCGCAATTCACCGAATCCTCTCCGGTGGCGAACCAATTCATCTCAACTAAGCTTAGAGCAGTGTCTCGCAGTGAGGTTGAGTCATGGATTCTCTTTCCCCGGACAGGCGGCAGCCTGACGACGTTGCCACTCCTCCCGTCATCCCCCGGCGCGTGGTGCTGGCGGGACTGCTGACCGCCTATACCGCTTCGCTGATCCCCTGGGCCGTGGCCCAGTCGGCACCGGATGCCGACCGGGGTAACTTCATGGCGCTGTCGGCGCTGATTGCCGGCCGTCAATCTCTGGATACGGCGCTGGCGCTGCGTTACTACGATGCGTTGGTGTCGGTGGATGTCGACTTTCCTGCCGCCGTGAGCGAACTGCTGGCGCTGATCAACCAGCAGCAGATAGACCCTCTGCAATTGCAGGCGTTACTGGATGAGCAGTACCCGGAGCTGGCCGGGGT
>JAAYHO010000140.1 GCA_012735335.1 Gammaproteobacteria bacterium | reverse complement strand
GTGTGCCCAAGTTGATCTCCGCTGCACACCTCCGTCGAGGTATCTCATGCCCAGTCCGGGGATACGGCCAGAGAGTTGACGTGCGTATCCTTGTGGATACAATGTAGGCATGGCTTATATCATCGAGAAGACAGACATCTTCGATCGCTGGCTTTCAGGCCTGAAGGACTCGAAGGGCAAGGTTGCTATCTTGCGGCGCATATCCCGAGCGAGGGGCGGTAACTTGGGCGATATCAAGCCGGTAGGCGGTGGCGTTACCGAGATGCGTCTGGATGTAGGGCCGGGTTATCGGCTGTATTTTACTCGACGTGGCCGGATGGTAATTCTGTTGCTCTGTGGTGGTGATAAGCCATCCCAGGCTCGCGATATTGAACTGGCCAAGAAGCTGGTGGGAGAAATTGAATGAAACCTGTAATCACAGAGTTTGACCTGGCTGACTACCTCGACAGCGAGGAGATGATTGCTGAGTACCTGTCCCAAGTGCTGGCTGAAGGCGATACCGATGAGCTGCTTCAAGCCATCGGCCATGTGGCCAAGGCCCGCGGCATGAGCCAGATAGCCAAGGATACCGGCCTCGGCCGTGAAAGCCTGTACAAAGCCTTTGCACCCGGTGCCAAGCCGCGCTTCGAGACGGTGATGAAGGTGATGCATGCACTCGGCGTGGAGCTGCATGCGCAACCTGTGCATTCGTAAGGCCGGGAAGACTTTCTTTGAGCAGGATAGTTGTTACTGTTCCCAGCGCTGCGCTCGATTTCATCCCAACTGTCTGAAAGCATCCAACGCCCGCTGCCTGCTGGCGGCTAGATCAACTACGGGCGCTGGATAGTCGATGTTGTTGAACAGGTCGTTTTTGATGCCCGGCTGGTGAATGCTGCGGTTGTCCAGGTGGGCCAGTTCCGGCAGCCAGTGGCGGATGAAACGGCCGTCGGGATCGAAGCGTTGGGATTGGGTGGCCGGGTTGAACAGGCGGAACCAGGGTACTGCATCGGTGCCGGTGGAGGCGCTCCATTGCCAGCCGCCATTGTTGGCCGCGAGGTCACCATCGATGAGGTGCTGCATGAAGAAGCGCTCGCCCTCGCGCCAGTCGATCAGCAGGTTCTTGGTCAGGAACATGGCCACCACCATGCGCAGCCGGTTGTGCATCCAGCCGGTGGCGAGCAACTGGCGCATGGCGGCGTCGATCAGCGGGAATCCGGTCCGTCCCTGCTGCCAGGCCCGCAGCTCATCCGGGGCGTGACGCCAGGGCAGGGCTTCGGTCTGCGGCCGGAAGGCCCGGTGCATCGAAACCTGTGGGAAGCCGACCAGTATGTGTTTGTAGAACTCCCGCCACAGCAGTTCGTTGATCCAGCTGATTGCACCGGGGTTGCCGCTGTCAAATTCCCCCTGGTTGTTGCGCAGGGCGGCGTGCAGGCATTGCCGGGGGGAGAGCACACCTGCGGTCAGATAGGGTGACAGCTGGCTGGTGCCGGAGTGGGCGGGCAGGTCTCGGTCCCGCTCATAATCGTCCATGCGCTCATCGGTAAAGCGGGTCAGGCGTTCCAGCGCGGCCTGCTCTCCAGCGGGCCAGAGCACTTGCAGTTCAGGGTTCGGAGTGGCAAAGCCGGGCATGCTGACAGGCACGGGGTCACTGCTCAGCGCCAGCGGCATCTGCGGCTTCGGCAGTGCTACCGGTATGGGCAACGCTGCATGCAGTCTCTGGTAGCAGACCTTGCGGAACTGGCTGTACACCTGAAAGTAGCCACCGCTGCGGGTAAGTATGCTACCGGGTGGGAACAGCAATTGATCCACATGGCTGCGAAAGCCTGTGTCCTGCTCCGCAAGACAGGCCGCGACTGCCCGGTCCCGGCGGCTTTCACTGACCCCATATTCCTCGTTGACCTGTACCTGCCGGACCCTCAGCTCCCGGCACAGTTCGGCCAGCACCTGCGGTGCCTGCTCCCAGTGACTGGCACTGCGGATCAGCAGCGGAACACCCAGTCGAGCCAGTTCGTCACGCAGGCATGCCAGATTGCGCAGCCAGAAGTGGATTTTGCCGGGCGCATCCTGATGCACCCTCCACTGGCCGGGGCTGAGTAGGTAGAGGGCGATGGTCGGGCCGGCCTGCATGGCGGCATGCAGGGCCGTGTTGTCCCGCACCCGCAGGTCGGTGCGAAACCAGATCAATTGGCTCATGGGGTTATCTCGCTGGCGGTGAGGGATAGGCTGGGAGAAAACGCAGATCAGGGCAACAACAATCCTCCGGCCTCCCGGTGCAACTGGCGCAATCGGCTGCCCAGCAGCTCGATATTGGCTTCTATGCCCGCGAGTTCTGTGCGCTGCTGATGGTTCAGCAGCTCCGGCAGCTGTTCTGCGAGCAGCTCGCTGATCTCCAGTAGTCCGCTGTAACGCTGCTGTGCGGCGTCATCCAGCCCCGCCCAGTCCTGAGGCAGGGGCAGCCCATAACCGACCTCCAGCAGGTCCGCCGGGCGGCTGAGAAAGCTGCCATCTTCCAGCATGGTCTGCATCAGCTGGCCCGCTTCGGTCAGTGCAGCGGTGCCATCGCGCCCGGACAAGTAGCGTTGTTTCAGATCCTGTTGGATATGCTGTACATGCTGGCGCAGGGCGGCCTGTTCCAGAAGCAGCAGGGCTGCCGTTACCGCCTGATCCTGATTATCCAGATACGGGTTGCGCTGCCCGGCATCCATGGCCAGCCAGTCGCTGAAATCCTCGCTGGTCAGCTGCAGCGGCTGGCGGATCCGGGCAAACAGTTGCTGATAGCGATCCCGGTAGGAGTCGAAATAGTAGCCCAGACGCATGGCCCGCTGACGGTCGTCCAGCGGTGAGGTATCTGCCAGTCCCCAGGCCTGCATCAGCTGCAGCAGGCCGACCGGGGTCTGGCTGTCCAGCTCCTGCAGCTGCGGGTGGTTGCTGCCGCTGCGCAGCAGCTTGAGGGTTTCCACCGCGCAGTTGTTGCCGACAAAGTAGTAGGTGCCGTCGTAGCTCCAGTGCTGGGTTGCCGCGCCCTGCGCCAGTTGGCTGATCTGCTGGCGATCGAGGTCCAGGGGAACCGAGCTGAGGCTGCGCAGTTCGGTGCGGGTGTACTCGTCCACCACGCGCTGCAGGGGCAGGATGAACAGGCGGGACGGATAGACCCCGGTCAGGCCGTCCCAGCTGGAGAGCTGCAGGTCGTCGACAAAGGCCCGGTAGGACAGCACCAGGTGATGCTGCAGATCCAGCAGGCAATCCGGGCCCGCTGGCCTGCCCGGTGCGCAGATTACCAGCCGCAGCATGCTGTGCCCCCAGCGTCCGGCCCAGCTCTGATCCGGTTCGGCCAGCAGGTAGTGCACCTGATAGATGCGTTCGGGCTCCAGCCAGGCCAGGGCGTTGTGCTCCTTGTCCAGACTGGCGTTCAGGTAGGGCAGCCTGGACTGACAGGGCCGGCTGTGCTCCGGCTGCCAGCCGAAGTGTTCGCGGAAGTATGCCGCCAGCGCCGGTCGGCGACAGCCGTATTCGGCGTCGAGCAGGAAATACTCCAGGTTGACTGCGACGAACTCCTGCGGGTCATGCAGTTCGTAGCTGTCCGGACTGCGCAGATGCTGATGGTTGAACTGCTCGCGCTGACCACGGCTACTGACCCGCTGCGGCCAGCCGGCCAGATCCAGCAGGCGTGGTGAATCGCTGAAGGTGAAGCGCCGCTCGGCCTGCCCACGGCACCCGGCGAGCAGACCGACCGGGCCACTGCTGTCCAGTCGGGCGCGGCACTGACGGATCTGCCGCTGTTGTTCCACTGACCACACCGCTTCCCGGTCATACAGGTGGGCCAGCTCGTGGATCAGGGTGGCCTGCAGCTCCTGGCGCAGGCTGGCGTGCAGCCGACCGGGCAGGTTGGCAGCCTGCGGATTCTCGAGCAAGGCGCCGAGCCAGCGCTGGTTGAGCAGGATGCGATCTCGGGGTGTGGCGCGGCCCATGACCTGCTGCGGCAGGCGTTGACTCCAGGAAACGGTTACCGTGCGATCCAGTCGCTCGAGCATGGCCGGAGGCAGCAGGGCCGATACCTCGTCCAGCAGCTGGCGGGTCAGTTGCTGCTGCGCGGCTGTCAGCTCCTGGTCATCTGCCTGCAGACGCAGGTCAGCCTCGGCGGACAGGCCGAAAACGACAAGGGCTGCCCCCAACCAGTGACGGGCAGCCCCGAAGCGCGTAGGCAGCAGACGGATCAACGGGCGAGAATGGCCTCGGCCAGTTGCATGTCGTTTGCTTCCAGGGTCGGCAGTTGGTCACGGATATACAGCAGGGCCGCTTCCAGGTGGGCACCGCGCATTTCGCCGTTACTGGCAACGAAGCTGGCCGCGTCGTCGCGGGCATCCAGTACCACCTTGTTGTTGCCAACGGAGGAGGTGGCGTCACTGGTGCCTTCGATGGTGTTGACCAGCGAGCTGCCGATGGCATCGGTAGTGCCGATGAAGCTGCTGGCGGAGACGGCGCCGGCAAAACTCAACAGGCCAACTGCGGCAAGAAGGGATAGAGGTTTCATGACCATGGTCCTTTTGAATAGAGGTTTAACAGCTCAACCGGCAGCCAGCGTGGCCTGCTGCACCAGCTCCAGCAGCGGCTGGGGATAGACACCCAGTACGAATACCAGCAGCGCCATGAGCAGCAGCATGATACCACCTGCATGCTGCCCCCAGTTCAACGGCGCATCGCGGCGACGGATACCCGGCTCGACCAGGAACAGGGTAACCATGACCCGCAGGTAATAGTAGAGACCGATGGCACTACCCATGATCAGCGCACCGAGCAGCCACCACAATTGCGATTCCACACCCGCCGCAATAATGAAGAACTTGCCGATAAAGCCAGCGGTCAGCGGAATACCCGCCAGCGACAGCATCATGGTCGCCAGCACCGCAGTCAGGTAGGGCCGACGCCAGAACAGGCCACGGTACTGGTAGAGCGCATCCGCGTCCCGACCCTTGAACGGGGTGGACATCAGCGTCACCACACCGAAGGCACCCAGGGTGGTCAGTACATAGGTCACCAGATAGACGCCGACGGCTTCGATGGCCAGCCCGTCGGTGGCGATCAGGGCAATGACCAGATAGCCGAAATGGGCAATCGAGGAGTAACCCAGCAGCCGCTTGAGGTTGCTCTGCATCAGCGCCAGCAGGTTACCGAACAGGATCGAGGCAATGGCGATGGCCGCCAGCAGGTCATTCAGCCAGCCGCCGCTGGTGGCCGGGGACACCTGATACAGACGCAGCAGTACGGCGAATACGGCAACCTTGGCGGCGGTGGCGAGAAACGCCGAGACCGGGGCCGGGGCGCCCTCATAGACGTCCGGGGTCCACAGGTGAAAGGGCACCAGCGACAGCTTGAACGCCAGACCGATCAGCATCATGGCAAAGCCGATCTGCAGGATCGGAGTGACTGCCACCGCACCCAGTGCGGCAAACTGCAGGCTACCGGACTCGGCATAGGCCAGCGCCATACCGAACAGCAGGAAGGCCGAACCGGCGGCGGACAGCACCATGTACTTGATGCCCGCTTCCAGCGAACGCTTGTTGAAGAAGGCGTAGGCGACCATACCGTAGACCGGCACCGACAACAGCTCCAGGCCGATGAACAGAGTAGCCAGGTGCGAGGCACCGACCATCACCAGACCACCGGCGGCGGCCAGCAGCATCAGCAGGTACATCTCCTCCCGGTTGCCGGGGAAGCCCTCACCGGTATTGCTCTTGCCCAGATAGGCGTGCACCAGGGTGGTACAGGCCAGGGTAGCCACCAGGATCAGCCCCATGTAGAGCAGGGCAAAGCGGTCGATCTGCATCAACTCGGTAAAGGCCAGTGGGGTAACCTGCAGCGCCGGGATCAATGACAGCAGGGCCAGGTTCAGGCCGATTGCGGTCAGGATGAAGGTCAGGTCGTGCTTGCGCCGCCAGGCGATGGCCAGCATCACCACGATAGCGGTGACACCCACTATCAGCAGCGGCAGCAGGGCAACGAAATGGGACGGGGTATATTGCATGATATCGTTTTCCATCTGACTGCTACCGGGCCGGAACAAGGTTGGACAGAGCATCGCTGAGCCAGTGCTGTACACCGCTCATGCTCGCTGCAGAGGTATCCAGCACCGGTTGCGGATACAGCCCGAGAATGACCAGCAGCACCACCAGCGACAGCACCATGACCAGCTCGCGGCCGTTCAGCCCGCGCAGGGCGTCGCCGGAGCGCTCGGTACCGAAGTAGGCACGGTGGATCATGATCAGCGAGTAGGCCGAGGCCAGTACCAGGCCGAAGGTGGCGATCACCACCACCCAGGGATTGTTGGCAAAGCTGCCGAACAGGATCAGGAACTCACCGACAAAGTTACCGGTACCGGGCATGCCCAGCGAGGCGATGGCAAAGAACATGCTCAGGGCCGGCAACCAGGGGATGCGTGCCCAGAGTCCGCCCATCTCGCGCATGTCGCGGGTATGGATACGTTCGTACAGCTGGCCGCACAGAATGAACAGTGCCGCCGCCGACAGGCCGTGGGCAACCATCTGTACCACAGCGCCCTGCAGCGCCAGGTGAGTGCTGGCGTAGATGCCGATCAGCACGAAACCCATGTGCGAGATACTGGAATAGGCCACCAGCCGTTTGATGTCGTGCTGGGCGAAGGACAGGATGGCACCGTAGAAGATACCGATCAGACCCAGGGTCATGGCGATCGGCGCGAACTCCACCGAGGCGTTGGGGAACAGCGGCAGGGCAAAACGCAGCATGCCGTAGGCAGCGGTCTTCAGCAGGATACCAGCCAGATCCACCGAGCCTGCAGTGGGGGCCTGGGCGTGGGCGTCCGGCAGCCAGGAGTGCAGGGGGACGATGGGGAACTTCACCGCAAAGGCGATGAAGAAACCCAGCATCAGGATGTATTCCACACCCGCCGGCATCTCGATGCCCAGCAGTTGGTCGTAGGCGAAGGTCAGTACGCCGGTCTGGTTGAAGTTGACCAGCACCAGTCCGAGAATCGCCACCAGCATGATCAGGCCGCTGGCCTGGGTGAAGATGAAGAACTTGGTGGCGGCGTTGATCCGGGTTTTCTTGCCTTCACCACTGTGACCCCAGAGCGCGATGAGGAAGTACATCGGCACCAGCATCATTTCCCAGAAGAAGAAGAACAGGAACAGGTCCATGGCCAGGAACACCCCGGCCACACCACCGAGAATCCACATCAGGTTGAGGTGGAAGAAGCCGATGCGGTGCTGGATCTCGCTCCAGGAACAGAGCACCGAGAGCACCCCGAGAATACCGGTGAGGATCAGCATCAGCAGCGACAGGCCATCCAGCGCCAGGTGCAGGTTGATGCCGAAGCGCTCGATCCAGACGTATTTGAACTCCAGCGTCCAGACCGGCACTCCGTCGGTAACCGCAGCCAGTGAGTAGTCCTTGCTGACCCACAGCCAGAGGCTCAGAGCCAGCACCAGACCCATGGTGCCCAGCGCCAACCAGCGGGGCAGGGATCTGCTGAAGCGTTCGGCTTGCCAGCACAACAGGCCGCCGATGAAAGGTATCAGTACCAGCCAGGGCAGAATCATGACGGGATCATTTCCTTGCGTAAATTCATAATCAGACTACCGACAGCAGCACGATGCCGAGGACCAGTACGGCCCCTCCGGCAATGGAGGCGGCATACCAGCGGATCTGGCCGTTCTCGGTGCGGCTGAGCAACGCATGACCGAGGCGCGCCAGCACCGGGACAATACCTATGGTGCGATCCAGCGGGTCGCGGCGCAGTATCCGGGTCAGCCACAGGTAGGGCTGCACGAAGACCTTGTCATACAGCCAGTCAAAGCCCCAGGCGGCAAACCACCAGGCGGTCAGCAAGCGGCCCGGCGCACTGCTGCCGATGGCGTTGACCACCTTGCGCTGGCCCAGATACAGCCAGGCCGCCAGCAGGATGCCGGCCACGGCGATCAGCCCGGAGGCAATCTCCAGCCCCATACGGCCCTCGCCACCGGCGTGGCCGACGCTCTGCGGCAATACCCCTGCCAGCGGCGGAGTGATCCAGGCGCCGATAAAGGTCGACAGCACGATCAGCACGATCAGCGGCAGGTTATGCGCCAGCCCCTGACCCGCATGGGCCTCGGACTGCTGCTTGCCGTGGAACACCACGAAGATCAGTCGGAAGGTATAGATCGAGGTGAGGAAGGCACCCAGCAGGCCGGCATACAGCAGCGCATTGTTGCCACTGGCGAAGGCTTCCCAGAGGATCTCGTCCTTGGAGTAGAAGCCAGCGGTCAGCAGCGGCAGGGCCGCCAGCGCGGCGCCGCCGACAATAAAGCTGGCGTAGGCCACCGGCAGTTTGTTCCACAGACCACCCATGCGGAAAATGTTCTGCTCATGGTGGCAGGCATGGATCACCGAACCGGACGCCAGGAACAGCAGCGCCTTGAAGAAGGCGTGGGTCATCAGGTGGAAGATAGCTGCTTCCCAGGCACCCACACCCAGCGCCAGGAACATGTAGCCCAGTTGGCTCATGGTCGAGTAGGCAAGGATGCGCTTGATATCGGTCTGTACCAGCGCGGCAAAACCGGCCAGCACCAGGGTAGCGCCGCCGACAATACCGACCAGTTGCAGGATATCCGGGGTCAGCAGGAACAGACCGTGGGTCCGGGCAATCAGGTAGACACCGGCGGTGACCATGGTCGCCGCGTGGATCAGCGCCGATACCGGGGTCGGGCCGGCCATCGCGTCGGCCAGCCAGGTCTGCAGCGGCAGCTGGGCGGATTTACCCACCGCACCACCGAGCAGCGCCAGGGTCGCCAGAGTGATCCAGAAATCCCCTTCGGCAAACATCAACGGCGCCTGCACCAGCAACTGCTGGATATTCAGGGTGCCGAGCTGGACGAACAGGATGAACAGACCGAAAGCCATCAGCACGTCACCCACGCGGGTCACCAGGAAGGCCTTGAGTGCGGCGTTGCCGTTCTTGCGCTCGGTGTAGTAGAAGCCGATCAGCAGGTAACTGCACACGCCCACGCCTTCCCAGCCGAGGTAGAGGAACAGCAGATCATCGGCCAATACCAGACACAGCATGCTGGCGATAAACAGGTTGGTATAGGCAAAGAACCGCGAGTAGCCCGCTTCACCGCGCATGTACCAGCTGGCGAACAGGTGGATCAGAAAGCCCACGCCGGTGACCACGCCGAGCATGGTCAGCGACAGACCATCCAGATACAGGGTCAGGCTGGGGGTGAAGTTGCCCACCGCCATCCACTGCCACAGCACCTGAATATAGGCACCGTCCTGCAGCGCGCCGGTACTGAACTGGAAGATGATCCAGGCACTGACCAGCGCCGACAGGCCGACCGAACCGACGCCGATCAGCGCCGAGGTGTTTTCCGACCAGCGCCCGCGGGAGAAGGCCAGCAGCAGGAAGCCGATCAGCGGAAACAACAGGGTTAGAAATAGCATGTTCATCCGCGCATCTCACTGGCAGCATCGATATCCAGGGTTCTGAAGCGGCGATACAGTTGCAGCAGGATAGCCAGGCCGATACTGGCCTCGGCGGCTGCAAGGGTGATCACCATGATGAACATCACCTGGCCGTCGGGCTGTTCCCAGCGCGCTCCGGCCACGACGAAGGCCAGAGCGGCGGCGTTCATCATGATCTCCAGACTCATCAGTACGTACAGAATATTGCGACGGATCATCAGTCCGGCCAGGCCGAGGCTGAACAACACGGCGGCCAGCGCCAGACCGTGCTCCATGGGTATGCCGGTCATGCGATCTCCTTGGCTTCGTGACGTCCGATGTGGAAGGCGGTAACCATGGCTGCCAGCAGCATCATGGCGGCCAGTTCCACAGCCAGGATATAGGGGCCGAACAGGGCAAAGCCGACTGCCTTGGCCTCTACCGTGGCTCCGCTGACAGCCCCCGAAGAGGGCTCGCTGAACAGCACGTAGAGCAGTTGCAGCAGCAACAGGCCGGAGAGAATGCCGGGCCCGATCCAGCCCTTGAGGCTGAGCCACTGGCGCTCCTGCTGCTCACTGTCCGAGCCGAGGTTGAGCATCATTACCACGAATACGAACAGCACCATGATGGCGCCGGCGTAGACGATGATCTCCAGCGCCCCGGCAAAGGGTGCGCCGAGGGCGAAGAAGCACATGGATACCGCCAGCAGCGATGTCACCAGATACAGCAGGGCGTGTACCGCCCGGGTATTGGTGATCACCATCAGGGTGGCGGCCACGGCCACACCGGCGGAGAAATAAAACGCGAATTCCATCAGATATTCCTCCCTGGGATCATGGCAGCAGCCCCTTGACGTTGATCGGCTCGGCCTCGTTCTGTGCCGCGCCCTTCGGCTTGCCGGCAATCGACAGACCGGACACCCGATAGAAGTTGTAATCGGGGTTCTTGCCAACACCGGCAATCATCAGGTCTTCCTTCTCGTACACCAGATCCTGGCGCTTGTACTCGGCCAGCTCGAAGTCCGGGGTCAGCTGGATGGCGGTGGTCGGACAGGCTTCCTCGCACAGACCGCAGAAGATGCAGCGCGAGAAGTTGATGCGGAAGAACTCCGGATACCAGCGTCCGTCCTCGGTTTCGGCCTTCTGCAGAGAAATGCAGCCAACCGGGCAGGCTGCCGCACACAGGTTGCAGGCCACGCAGCGCTCTTCACCATCCGGGTCGCGGGTCAGTACGATGCGACCGCGATAGCGCGGCGGCAGGTAGACCGGCTCTTCGGGGTATTGCAGGGTGTCCCGCTTGCGGAACGCATGGCCGAAAATCATCACCAGGCTGCGAAACTGGGTGTAGGTGCCATGTATTACATGAATGATTGATTTGATCATGGCTTCTCTCCTCAGGCCGCTGCCAGCACAAGTGCGCCGGTTACCAGCAGGTTGATCAGGGTCAATGGCAGGCAGACCTTCCAGCCGAATGCCATCATCTGGTCATAGCGCGGTCTCGGCAGCGAGGCGCGCAGCAGGATGAAGATCATGATGAAGAAACCGGTCTTCAGCGCAAACCACAGGAACGGCAGTTGCGGCAGCAGATCGAAGGGGCCGTGCCAGCCACCGAAGAACAGCGTCGCCAGCAGCGCCGATACCAGCACGATGCCGATGTATTCTCCGACGAAGAACATGCCCCATTTCATCCCGGCGTATTCCACGTGGTAACCGTCGGCCAGTTCCTGCTCCGCTTCCGGCTGGTCGAAGGGGTGGCGGTGGGTGACCGCCACGCCAGCGATGAAGAAGGTCAGGAAGCCGAAGATCTGCGGGATGATGAACCACAGGTTGTCGGCCTGATAGGCGACGATATCGCGCATGTTGAACGAACCGGCCTGGGCCACCACGCCCATCAGCGACAGACCGAGGAACACCTCGTAGGACAGGGTCTGAGCCGCAGCCCGCAGGCCGCCGAGCAGGGCGAACTTGTTGTTGCTGGCCCAGCCGGCGAACAGCACCGCATACACGGTCAACCCGGCCATGGCGAAGAAGAACAACAGGCCGATATTCAGATCCGCCACGCCCCAGGTGGGGGTGATCGGCACCACGATAAAGGCCACCAGCAGCGAGCTCATTGCCACCACCGGTGCCAGGGTGAAGATCAGCTTGTCGGCAAAGGGTGGGGTCCAGTCTTCCTTGAAGAACATCTTCAGCATGTCCGCCACAATCTGGAACATGCCGAAGGGGCCGACCCGGTTGGGCCCGTAACGGTCCTGCCAGACCGCCAGCAGGCGCCGCTCGACAAAACTGAGCAGCGCTCCGGCAATCACCACCGACAGCAGAATGACAATGGCCTTGAGCACGGCGATCAGAATGGCAAGCACCTCGGGGGTAAGCCAGCTCATTGTGCAGCCTCCTTCAATCCGGTGACCTGGCTGGCCGCAGTCAGCGGCGGAATGCCCGGCAGACCTGCGGGCAGGCCGACCACACCCAGCGGCAGCTCGGCGCTGATGCGTACCGGCAACAGCAGTGCCTGCCCACCCAGCGTCAGCTCCAGCAGGCCGCCTGCGGCGATACCCAGACGGCTGGCCTCGGCCTCGGCCAGGGCTACATAGGGCTGGGGCATGCGTTGCTGGATGGGCTCGGCGCGGCTGCTGTTCTCGTCACTGCCGAACAGGTGATACAGCGGTACCACCTGCCAGGTTCCGGCCGCCGGGGCAAATGCACCGGGGGCTTCGGTCCAGGCCATATCCATGCGCGCACCGTCCAGCAGGCGTACACCCGGATCACCGCTGCGCAGATGGCCACCCACCTCATCCTGATACTTGTTCCAGGCCTGCGGCGAGTTCCAGCCCGGTGACCAGGCAAAGGGAATCTGCTGACGGTCTTCCTTGCTGCCGGCATATCCTTCCATGGAGAAGGCGAAGGGGCTGTCCGGGTCCTGCGGCTGGCGTGGCTCATGCACACTGATATTGGCGCGCATGGCGGTCCGGCCACTGTAACGGTGCGGGGCGCGGGCCAGTTTCTGGCCCTTGATGCGGAAGCTGGCGTCCGGAGCGGCTTCGGTAATCGCAGCCAGACGCGGGTTGACCGCCGCACAGGCGGCGGTGACCTGATCCAGATGGGTCCAGTCCACTGGCTTGCCCAGCAGGGTATGGCGCAGGGCATGCAGCCAGCGCCAGCCTTCACGGATCAGCACCTCGGCGTTGTAATAGCTCGGCTCGAACACCTGGAAGAAACGCTGGGCGCGGCCTTCCTGACTGACCAGAGTGCCGTCGCCCTCGGCAAAGCTGGAGACAGGCAGCAGGATATGCGCCTTGTCGCTGGTCGGGGTCTGCTGGTGATCAGCCACCACAACTACATTGGCGGCGGCCAGCGCCGCATCCACCTTGCTGCGCTCGGCGCGGCGGTAGAGGTCGTTCTCCAGCACCACCAGGGCGTCATACTGCCCGGCAATCAGGGCGTCCAGCGCGGCCTCGACGGATTTGTCGGCCTGCTCGTCGGCCAGCAGGATGGCCATGCCCATGCTGTTGGCCTCCGGCACCACCATGCTGACTGAAGCATTGCTGTCACGGTTCTTCAGTGCCTGGGCGATATTGGCGGTGGCGTCGATGATGGCCCGGCTGCCCAGGGAGGCTCCGGAGACCAGCAGCGGACGCTTGGCCGCCAGCAGGGCCTCGGCAATGCGCTGGGCCAGTTGCTGGGCCTCGGTTTCCAGGCCAGGCACTGGGGGCGCACTGGCGTCGATGGCATGGGCCACGGCAAAGCCGAGGCGGGCCAGATCGTCCGGTGCCGCCTGCACCGACTCGGCGGCGATATCGTCCAGCCGGGTCTGCTCGACCGTGGCAATGAATACCGGGTGCAGCGCGCCCTGGGCGATATTGTCCACGGCGGCCTGGTGCCAGCTCTGGATGCCAGCGGCCTCGGCAATGTCGGTAGCCTTGCCCTTGGCTGCCTGACGCAGGGCCAGGGCGATGCGTGCGGCGGTCTGGGTCAGGTCTTCACCCAACACGAACACCGCATCGTGATCTTCCATCTCACGGATACTCGGCACCGGCAGGGGGCCGTGTTGCAGCAGGTTGCGAATGGCCTGGATATTGTCCAGCTCCTCGCGGGCAATACCAGAGTAGAAGTCCTCGGCGCCGACCAGCTCGCGCAGGGCGAAGTTGCTCTCCAGGCTGGCCCGGGGCGAGCCGATGCCTAGAATACGCTGGCGATTGAGCAGCCCGGCGGTCTGATCCAGCGCGGCATCAATCCCCATGCTCAGTCTGGACTGCTGCACCATGGGCTGGCGGGGACGATCCTCGCGGTTGACGTAGCCATAGCCGAAGCGCCCACGGTCACACAGGAAGTAGTGGTTGACCGAGCCGTTGAAGCGGTTCTCGATGCGGCGGATCTCGCCGTAGCGCTCGCCGGGGCTGATGTTGCAGCCGGAGGAGCAGCCATGACAGATGCTCGGGGCAAACTGCATGTCCCACTTGCGGTTATAGCGCTCGGAGTGGGTCTTGTCGGTGAATACCCCAGTGGGGCAGACCTCGGTCAGGTTGCCGGAAAATTCGCTTTCCAGGGTGCCGTCCTCGACCCGGCCGAAATACACCTGGTCGTTGGCGCCGAATACGCCCAGATCGGTGCCGCCAGCGTAATCCTTGTAGTAGCGCACGCAGCGGTAACAGGCGATGCAGCGGTTCATCTCGTGGGCGATGAAGGGCCCCAGCTCCTGGTTGACGTGGGTGCGCTTGTTGAAGCGATAACGGCGCTGGTTGTGGCCGGTCATCACGGTCATGTCCTGCAGGTGACAATGACCACCTTCCTCGCACACCGGACAGTCGTGCGGGTGGTTGATCATCAGCCATTCGATGACACTGGCGCGGAACGCCTTGGCCTCTTCATCGTCGATGGAGATCCAGCTGTTATCGGTGGCCGGAGTCATGCAGGACATGACCAGTCGACCACGGGTGTCATTCTCATCGGAGTACTGCTTGACCGCACACTGGCGGCAGGCGCCCACGCTCCCCAGCGCGGGGTGCCAGCAGAAGTAGGGAACATCGAGTCCGAGGGACAGACAGGCCTGCAGCAGGTTGTCCGCTCCGTCGACTTCGTATTGCTTACCGTCTACATGGATAGTGGCCATGGTTTACTTTCTTCTTACCCGATACCGGGTGCTGATAATGGAATTCGGTTTGGCCCGGCAGGGGAAATGGTTTGCCAACATCCCCGCCAGCCCTTTTATTTTGTTACGCCTGTACAAACTCCGCGGTCGATTTACTGGTCGCCGTCTTGTTAATACCTGCTTCAAATTCCGCACGGAAGTACTTGATTGCACTACCTAAAGGCTCGACCGCACCCGGGGCGTGGGCACAGAAGGTCTTGCCCGGCCCGAGGAAGTCCACCAGTCGCGCCAGTATCTCCATGTCTTCCGGCGTACCCTGGCCGTTCTCCAGCGCTCGCAGGGTTTTCACGCTCCAGGGCAGGCCGTCGCGGCAAGGCGTACACCAGCCGCAGGACTCCCGGGCGAAGAACTCCTCCATGTTGCGCAGCAGCGACACCATGTTCACCGTGTGATCCACCGCCAGTGCCAGGCCAGTACCCATGCGGGTGCCGTATTTGGCGATACCGCCGGAATACATGGGTGCGTCCAGGTGCTCGGGCAGCAGGAAGCCGGTACCGGCACCGCCGGGTTGCCAGCATTTGAGGGTGAAACCGTCGCGCATGCCACCGGCGTAATCCTCGAACAGCTCCTGGGCGGTAATGCCGAAGGGCAGTTCCCAGATGCCGGGGTTCTTCACCTTGCCGGAGAAGCCCATCAGCTTGGTGCCATGGTCGCCGCTGTCCGGGCGGGCCAGCGCGGTGTACCACTCCACGCCGTTGCCGACGATGGCCGGTACGTTGCACAGGGTTTCGACGTTGTTCACGCAGGTCGGCTTGCCCCACACACCCACCGCAGCAGGGAAGGGCGGCTTGGCCCGGGGGTTGGCCCGGCGGCCTTCCAGCGAGTTGATCAGCGCGGTTTCTTCACCGCAGATATAACGCCCGGCACCGGTGTGCACGAACAGCTCGAAATCGAAACCCGAACCGAGAATGTTCTTGCCCAGCAGGCCTGCCGCCTTGGCTTCTTCCACCGCCTGCTTCAGGTTGCGGGCGGCATCGACATACTCGCCACGCAGGAAGATATAACCGCGATAGGCCTTGAGTGCCCGCGCCGAGATCAGCATGCCCTCGATCAGCAGGTGCGGCAGTTGCTCCATCAGCAGCCGGTCTTTCCAGGTGTTGGGCTCCATCTCGTCGGCGTTGCACAGCAGATAGCGGATGTTCTGCGATTCGTCCGCAGGCATCAGGCTCCACTTCACCCCGGTGGGGAAGCCGGCACCACCGCGGCCCTTGAGGCCGGAGTCCTTGACCGTGCTGACAATGTCAGCAGCAGCCATCTCGGTCAGCGCCTTGCGGGCGGCGGCATAGCCGTTTTTCTGCTGGTACTCTTCCAGCCACACCGGTTGCCCGTCGTCGCGCAGACGCCAGGTCATCGGGTGGGTTTCTTCGCTGCGGGTAATCCGGTTGGCCGGGCCGAAGGATGACAGGGTTCTCATGGGTAGCCCTCCAGCAGTGCTGCCACACCCTCGGCGGTCATATCGCCGAAGGTGTCATCATCGATCATCAGCGCCGGAGCCTTGTCGCAGTTGCCCAGACAGCACACCGGCAGCAG
>JAAYHO010000139.1 GCA_012735335.1 Gammaproteobacteria bacterium | reverse complement strand
TTGTCGTCGTTGGCAACTATTAGTTTGCAACAGTGGATTTACGAGTTCTGTTACCAACTCGGCATGCCCCTCAAGCTTTGTAACCGTCGTCGAATCCTGATCGGCCCCAAAACCCTTGGTACTTGTGGTACTCGATGAATCAGACGCCATTCTACGGGAAAGGTTCCCCGGCGTACAGCGGCTGTGCTCAGCGGTTAGCTTCGCGTACCAGCCTTTGCTTCTCGCGATCCCAGTCACGGTCCTTCTCGGTGGCGCGCTTGTGGTAATCCTTCTTGCCCTTGACCAGGGCGATCTCGCATTTTACCAGGTGCTTCTTCCAGTACAGCGCCAGCGGCACGCAGCTGTAACCCTTCTGTTCGACACCGGCGATGATCTTGTCCAGTTCCTTGGCGTGCAGCAGCAGTTTGCGGGTGCGGATCGGGTCGGCGATGACGTGGGTGCTGGCGGTCTGCAGCGGGGTGATATGTGCGCCGAACAGGTAGGCCTCGCCATCCTTCAGCAGGATGTAGCTGTCCACCAGCTGGGCCTTGCCTGCGCGCAGACTTTTCACTTCCCAACCGGCAAGGGCGACCCCCGCTTCGAAGCGCTGCTCGATGAAGTATTCGTGTTTGGCCCGTTTGTTCAGCGCAATGGTGCCGCCGCCGGGCTGGGATTTCTTTTGTTTGCTCATGGGCGCGTATTATAGGGATTGGCTTGATCTTCGGCTATCAGCTTGAGCAGGCGCGGGTGAATTTGCCGGAAATTGCTCCTGTTATCTGCGGTCTATTCGCTGGTAGGCTATCTGCCATGAAGGTGGAGATCATTCAATGACTGTACAAGTGAATATCCTATGACGCATATCAAGCGATCAGCTCTGCTGCCCTTTCCGGCGGAGCGTCTATTTGAACTGGTCAATCGAGTGGAGCATTATCCGGAATTTCTTCCCTGGTGCAGCAAGGCCGAGGTGCTCAGCGAAACCGACGAGCAGATGCGCGCGCGGCTGACTGTGGGCAAGGCTGGTATTCACCAGAACTTTACTACCTGTAATGATCTGGTGCCGGGCAAGCGTATCGACATGCATCTGGAGGATGGCCCGTTCAGTGAGCTGCATGGGGTCTGGGAGTTTCAGGTGCTGAGCGATCAGGCCTGCAAGATCACTCTGGACCTGCAGTTCAACTACTCCGGTGCGCTGGTGCGCGCGACCCTGGGCCCACTGTTCAATCATGCGGCCAATACCATGGTCGAGGCCTTCTCCAAGCGCGCGCATGAGCTGTATGGTTGAGCAGGGCATTACCGTTGAAGTGGCCTATGCGTTGCCGGAGCGCCAGCGCATTATCCGGCTGACAGTGCCGCAGGGTACCAGCATGCTGGAGGCGGTGCGTCTGTCCGGTATTGCCGAGCACTTCCCCGAGCTGGATATCGACAGCAGCGCGATGGGTATATTCGGCAAGGCAGTGCCCAGACCGGCGGAGCGGGTGCTGACCGAGGGCGAGCGGGTAGAGATCTACCGCCCGCTGATCGCCGACCCAAAGGAGGTGCGCAAGCAGCGCGCCGCCCGGGCCAGAGATGCGGCCCGACCTGACTGATACGGAGAGTGGCGGCACCGGAGCGCCGCCCGGGCTGTTTACTCGCCGGTGCCCAGCGGTGCGCCCAGATCGACCGGGTAGCTCTGGGTGGCCGGTTCGGTCTCGCTGCTGCCGCCCATGATGGCTTCGTCGCGGCTGGTGCCGGGCACGAAGTCACCGGCCAGGCCGACCAGTTGATCATTGTCGAAGATCAGGCTGATGCGTTCCTGTACGCGGGGGTTGTGACCGGCCTGCATGCTGTACAGGTAATCCCAGCGGTTGGGCTCGAAGGTATCCTGGAGCAACGGAGTGCCCATGATGAAGCGCACCTGGCGGGTGGTCATGCCGGGGCGTAATTGGTCTACCATTTCCTGGGTAACGACGTTGCCCTGTTGCACATCAATCTTGTACACGCCGGGAAAACCGCAGCCGGACAGGCTGACGCTGGCGGCACAAAATACCAGGATACAAAGGGCACGGTTCAGACTATTTGGCATCGCGTGGTAACATCCACTATCGAAAGTTTGCTGAATGGCCCTGAATCATACCCGACTGATCCAGCGCTGCGAAGCATTGTGGAGAGAAACACAACATGGTTGAAAATCACGAACTGCGTAAAGCCGGGCTCAAGGTGACTCTGCCGCGGGTCAAGATCCTGCAGATGCTGGATAACGACGAAGACCGCCACATGAGTGCGGAGGACGTGTACAAGGCGCTGATGGAGGCTGGTGAGGACGTTGGTCTGGCCACTGTTTATCGGGTGCTGACCCAATTCGAGACGGCCGGTCTGGTGGTGCGCCATAACTTCGATGGCGGCCACGCGGTCTTCGAACTGGCCGATGGCGAGCATCATGACCATATGGTGTGCGTCGACACGGGTGAAGTGATCGAATTCTTTGATGCCGACATCGAGCGGCGGCAGAGGGAGATCGTCAAGGAACACGGCTACGAGCTGGTTGACCACAACCTGGTGCTCTACGTGAAGAAGAAGGACCTCTGATTCACCCCGTTGCGGGCGGCACGGCTGCGTTTTGCGTAGTGCAGCCGTGTTGCCCGCCGGTATAGCTGCTCAGCGTGCCAGCTGCTTGCGGGCATGGGCCAGCGACTCTTCAGTAAGATCCACACCGCCCAGCATGCGGGCCACTTCCTGCACCCGTCCTTCCTGATCCAGCCGATCGATACAGGTGCGTGTACTGTTGCGCTGCTGTTCCTTGCGTACAAACAGATGCTGATGTCCCTGAGCGGCCACCTGTGGCAGGTGGGTGACGGTCAGTACCTGGCCGCGCTCGCCCAGCTGGCGCAGCAGCTTGCCGACAATTTCAGCGGTGGGGCCGCCGATGCCCACATCCACTTCGTCAAATACCAGTGTCGGTACCCGTGAGGTCTGAGCGGTGATCACCTGGATACCCAGACTGATCCGTGACAGCTCGCCGCCGGAAGCCACCTTGGCCAGCGGTTTGGCCGGTTGCCCGGGGTTGGCGCTGACCAGGAACTCGACATTTTCCAGTCCCTGCAGAGGATACTGATTGCCCTGAATCGGGCGCAGCTCGACCTGCACCTGTCCGCCCGGCATGCCCAGTTGCTGGATCTCGCCGGTGACCGCCTTGGCCAGTTTCTGGGCAGCTTTCTGGCGGATACCGGACAGCTTGCCTGCCAGTTGCTGATAGTGCTGCTGATAGGCCGCCAGTTCTTCGGTCAGCCGTTCCCGGTCCGCATCATTCTGCTGGATGCCTTCCAGCTCATCGATCAGCCGTTGCTGCAGGGCGGGCAGCTCATCGGCGTTGACCCGGTGCTTGCGTGCCAGGTCGTGGATGACGCCGAGGCGCTCGTCGACCTGCTGCTGGCGCTGCGGGTCGGCTTCGAAATGATCCAGGTAACGGGTCAGCTCGCCGACCGCTTCCTCTATCTGGATCTGCGCCCCGGCCAGCAGGTCATGGGCTTCGTCCAGGCTGCGGCCATGCTCGCGCAGGGCACCCAGTCGCCCGAGGCTGGAGTTGAGGGCCTGCAGCACGCTGCCGCTGTCGCTTTCCCGACAGATATTGATCACCTGCTGGCAGGAATGCATGATCTGTTCGGCATTGGCCAGCTGCCGCTGTTCACTTTCCAGCTGCTCCAGTTCACCTTCCTGCAGGCCGAGGTTGTCCAGCTCTTCCAGTTGGTAGCTGAGCAGTTGCAGGCGGGCGTTCTGCTCATCACTGATATCGCTGGCCTGTTGCAGGGTCTGTTCGGTCTGGCGGCAGCGCTGGGCGGCCAGTTGTACCTGGCGGGCCAGCTCGCTGGCGTTGGCGTACTCATCCAGCAGGCGGCGGTGAGTGTCGGTCTTGAGCAGTGACTGGTGTTCGTGCTGGCTGTGGATGTCGATCAGCATCTCGCCCAGTGCCTTGAGGTCCTGCTGCGGGCAGGGGCTGCCGTTGATGTAGCCCCGGGAGCGGCCTTCGGCGGTGACGACTCGGCGCAGTATGACCTGCGGCTCGTCGCTGGCCAGATCGCGCTGTTCCAGCCACTGTGCTGCCTCGGGAATATCGCTGATATCGAAGGTGGCGAGAACGTCGGCCTTGTCGGCTCCGGGGCGGACTGCGCCGCTGTCGGCGCGGTCGCCGAGGGTCAGGGCCAGGGCGTCGAGCATGATCGACTTGCCCGCACCGGTTTCCCCGGTGATCACGGTCATGCCGCGATCCAGCTCCAGTTCCAGATGGTCGACGATTGCGTAATTGTTCACCGTCATGTGCAGCAGCATGGAGTCATTCTCCGCAGGCTTGTTGTTCTGGTTGTTTATACAGTAGTTGCGGTTTGTTGTTCAACCCCCTTGAACAACCGATTGACAGCCCCATATAGAGGTCATGAGTTCGGCCCATGGGCCGCACCGCCCTATTTTGTCAGACAGGAGGATACATGGTGGACGAGCAGAGACAGGAGCCGCAGGCCGAGGAATTCGATACCGATCAGCAGCCGGAAGGGGTGGCTGTGGAAGAGGATCTGGTGGCCCGGATTGCGAGCCTGGAAGAACAGCTGGCAGCGGCGCAGGATCAGGCGCTGCGTGCCGTGGCTGATGCCCAGAACGCCCGTCGTCGCTCCGAGCAGGAAGTGACCAAAGCGCACAAGTTTGCTCTTGAGCGTTTTGCCAATGACCTGCTGGCGGTGGTAGACAGCCTGGAGCGTGGGCTGGAACTGTCCAGCGATCAGGACCCTGCCATCAAGCCGATGCGTGATGGTATCGAGCTGACGCTGAAACTCTTTGCCGACACCCTGGGGCGCCATCAGATTGCCGCGGTTGATCCCCACGGCGAGCCGTTCAACCCGGAGCTGCACCAGGCGATGACCATGGAAGAGCGCGACAATGTCGAGCCGAACACGGTGATCAAGGTGTTCCAGAAGGGTTACACGCTGAACGAGCGTCTGCTGCGCCCGGCCATGGTCGTGGTCAGCAAGGCGGGCAGCGCCCCGGCTGCCGGCTCAATTGACGAGCAGGCTTGAAATTTCATTTTTTGACCTTATCTAAGGCTCAAGACAGTTTGAACAGTGCCGCCGACCATGCGCGGCCAGCATATTCGGAGAGATAGCACATGGGTAAAATCATCGGTATCGACCTGGGGACCACCAACTCCTGCGTTGCCGTCATGGAGAATGGTACCGCCAAGGTCATCGAGAACGCCGAGGGTGGTCGTACCACACCGTCGATCGTTGCCTACACCAACGACGGTGAGACCCTGGTCGGCCAGTCCGCCAAGCGCCAGTCGGTAACCAACCCGCAGAACACCCTGAACGCGGTCAAGCGCCTGATCGGTCGTCGTTTCGACGAGGACGTGGTGCAGAAGGACATCAAGCTGGTGCCCTACAAGATCGTCAAGGCCGACAACGGCGACGCCTGGGTCGAAGCCAAGGGCGAGAAGATGGCACCGCCGCAGATTTCTGCGGAAGTACTGAAGAAAATGAAGAAGACCGCCGAGGACTACCTGGGTGAGGCCGTTACCGAGGCCGTCATCACCGTACCGGCGTACTTCAACGACAGTCAGCGTCAGGCCACCAAGGATGCCGGTCGCATCGCCGGTCTGGACGTCAAGCGGATCATCAACGAGCC
>JAAYHO010000138.1 GCA_012735335.1 Gammaproteobacteria bacterium | reverse complement strand
GCCCAAGGCAGCGAGCCTGGGCGGTATGAGCGGTGGTCTGGGACTGGGTTTTCTGATCATCGTGTTGAATATCGGGCTGTTTGCCAACCTGGACAAGCTGGTGGGTATCGAAATCCCGACGCTGCTGCTGGCCGAGCAGATCCATCCCTGGCTGGCCGTCCTGATGTCTCTGGCTTTGATCGGAATGATCTACAGTACCGCGGTGGGCATGTTCTTCGCTTTCGGTGCCCGCTTTGCCACGCCGGACACCAATCGCTTCAAGATTCTGAGTGCGATCTTTGCGGCTATTGGTCTGGCGCTGAGTCAGGTTGGCTTCACCAAGCTGGTGGGTACTGTGTATCCGATGCTGGGTGTGGTGGGTCTGATTCTGATCATCGCCATCGCCCTGAGCTGGATTCGTACCCGCAGCCGCACGGCTGAAGATCTGGCCGCCGAGGCGAAATCCAGACAGTAATGCACCGGCTTCAGCAGTAGACAACGACGGCTGCCTCGAAGAGGCGGCCGTTGTGGTTTCAGCGCCTTGAAAAACGGATCAGAACGTCACGAGGGGGAGTTCCGGGCGCTGCACGCTAATCTTCTCGGTAGGCGCCATGACCGTGGCCACGCCATCCACCGCTTTCTTGCCTTCCTGATTCAGTACCCGGGTAGCGATTCGCACCCGATTCTTCGGCAGCTTCTCCAGAATTTCCAGTTCGATACGCAACTCGTCTCCCAGTCGCACCGGGCGCAGGAAGCTCAGTTCCTGACCGATATAGATACTGCCGGGCCCCGGTAACTCGCAGGCAATGGCGGCGGAGATCAATGCGCCGGACAGCATGCCGTGGGCGATACGCCCCTTGAACGGCGTGGCGGCGGCAAACTCCTCATCCAGATGCACCGGGTTGACGTCGCCGGAGACGCTGGCAAACAGGACAAGATCCCGCTCGGTCACCAGGTGGCTGACGCTGGCGTGATCGCCGACGGTGAGTTCGTCATAGGGGCGGTTTTCGAGGAACGACATGGGCTGGACTCCGGTAGGGCTGCGGCGAAGATTCGACGTCTGGCCGCAGCAGGAAACAAAAATGAAACAAAACCGAGTTTTGTATTTTGCCGCATTGCTGGTAATTTGACGCAGGGCCGCGGCTACGGGCTGAATAATAACAATACAAGTGTCTGTATAGACATGTATGGACGCTTGGCGTACTCCAATGGGAGAGATGGAGCCAATGGAAGCATCGTTCTGGAATGACAAGCGACCCAATGGGGTCACCAATGATATCGACATGAGCCAGTTCGGCTCGATTCTCGAAGTGTTTGACGCCTCCTGTGCCAGACATGCCCACCGGCCGGCGTTCACCAATATGGGTGTGACCCTGACCTGGGGTGATATCGAGCGCTACTCAGCCGCCTTCGCCAGCTATATCCAGAAGTACACCGACCTCAAGCCGGGCGATCGTATTGCCATCCAGATGCCCAACGTCCTGCAGTTCCCGATTGCCGTGTTCGGTGCCATGCGCGCCGGTCTGGTGGTGGTCAACACCAACCCGCTGTATACCGCCCGGGAAATGCGCCACCAGTTTGTCGACTCCGGTGCCCGGGCGCTGGTGTACATGAATATCTTCGGACATCTGGTGCAGCAGGTGCTGCCGGATACCGAGATCAAGCACCTGATCGAGGTGCGCATGGGCGACCTGCTGCCGACGGTCAAGGGCCTGCTGATCAACGCCGCAGTCAAGTATGTGAAGAAGATGGTGCCCAGTTACAAGCTGCCGCAATCGACCTCGTTCAAGAGTGTATTGGCCCGCTGCGCAGATGCCAGACCGGTTGCCGTACCTCGTACGCTGGATGATGTGGCGGTGCTGCAATACACCGGCGGAACTACCGGTGTGGCCAAGGGCGCCATGCTGACCCATGGCAACCTGGTAGCCAACATGCTCCAGGTGCACGCCAACATGCAGCAGGTGGACAAGGACGGAAAGCCGCTGATGGAAGATGGCGGCGAGGTAGTGATTGCGCCGCTGCCGCTGTACCACATCTATGCCTTTACCGTGCACTGCATGTGCATGCTGCTGTCCGGACAGCACAATATCCTGATCACCAACCCGCGTGATATTCCCGGCTTCATCAAGGAACTGAAGAAATGGCAGTTCTCCTCCATCGTCGGCCTGAACACCCTGTTCGTGGCGCTGATGGATCACCCGGAATTCAAGGATCTGGACTTCTCCAGGCTCAAGAGCACCACCTCCGGTGGTACCGCGCTGGTCAAGGCCACCGCCGAGCGCTGGCAAGGCAAGACCGGTGTGCTGATCGGTGAGGGTTACGGCCTGACCGAGTGTTCCCCGGTAGTCTGTGCCAGCCCCGGTGATGGTCTGGCGCGGCTGGGTTCGGTCGGTCTGCCAGCCCCGGGTACCGCACTCAAGGTGATTGATGACCAGGGCAACGAGCTGCCGATCGGCGAGCGCGGTGAACTGTGCGTCAAGGGCCCGCAGGTAATGAAGGGCTACTGGCAGCGCCCTGAGGCGACCGCCGAGGTGATGGATGGCGAGGGCTGGTTCAGAACCGGGGACGTGGCGGTGATTGACGAGGATGGTTTCGTCAGTATCGTTGACCGCATCAAGGACATGATCATCGTCTCCGGCTTCAACGTGTATCCCAACGAGATCGAGGATGTGGTGTCCGGTCATCCCAAGGTGGCTAACGCTGCCGCCATCGGTGTGCCGGACGAGAAGTCCGGAGAGGCGGTCAAACTGTTTGTGGTACCTTCTTCACCGGACCTGACGGTGGATGAACTCAAGGCCTACTGCAAGGCCAACTTCACCGGTTACAAGGTACCCAAGCATTACGAGCTGCGCGATTCGCTGCCGATGACGCCGGTAGGCAAGATCCTGCGTCGGGAACTGCGCGACGCCTGATCAGGGCAGGGCAGCTGCTGGCTCCAGCAGTTGCCCGCGCACTGCAATTTTCTCCCCGCAAGCCTGCTTTACTCCTTGTGTAAGGGTCTGTAACGGGGCCCCGGAAACGGTGGCCTGGGTTGAGAAAAGCTGTTAGTCTTCCGCCACTTTTCGACCAGAATGCACTGAATATTCACGTTTGGATCGAAATCAGATTTCTGCCCACTATTAATAAAAGCGCAATTGGACGTATCCAGGGGGTCTTCATGCAAGAGAGTTTTTGGACTGACAAGTATCCGGAGGGCATCCCAGCCGAGATAGATCCGGGTCAGTATCCCAATGTTCTGGCTGTCCTGAAAGAATCCTGTGAGCGCTTCGCTGACAAGCCTGCCTTCACCAACCTCGGCAAGACCATCACCTGGGGCGAGATGTATCGCCTGTCCGGTGATTTCGCCGCCTATCTGCAGCAGCATTCCGGCCTGCAGCCCGGCGATCGCATTGCCGTGCAGCTGCCCAACGTGCTGCAGTATCCCGTCGTGGTATTCGGTGCCATGCGTGCCGGTTACGTGGTGGTCAACACCAACCCGCTGTACACCGCGCGGGAAATGGAACACCAGTTCAACGACTCCGGTGCCAAGGCGCTGGTGTGTCTGGCCAACATGGCGCACCTGGCCGAACAGGTAGTGCCGAAGACCGGCGTCAAGCACGTGATAGTGACGGAAGTCGGCGACATGCTGCCGACCTTCAAGCGCTTGCTGATCAACGCCGCGGTCAAGCATGTGAAGAAGATGGTACCGGCCTGGTCGATCCCCGGTGCGGTGCCTTTCGTCAAGGCTATGAAGATCGGCGCGGGCGGCACCGTCCGGGAAGCCAACCCGGCTGCGAACGATACCGCGGTGCTGCAGTACACCGGCGGCACCACCGGCGTGGCCAAGGGCGCCATGCTGACCCACACCAACCTGATTGCCAATATGCTGCAGTGCAAGGTGATGATGCCGTCGAACATGGTCGAAGGTGGCGAGACCATCATCTGCCCGTTGCCGCTGTACCATATCTACGCCTTCACCTTCCATTGCATGTCGGTCATGCTGATCGGTGGGCATAACGTGTTGATCACCAACCCGCGGGATATTCCAGCCACGGTGAAGGACATGTCCAAGTTCAATTTCACGGCCTTTGTTGGTCTGAACACGCTGTTTGCTGCGCTGTGCAACAACGAGCAGTTCCGCCAACTGGACTTCAGCGGCATGAAGCTGACCCTGTCCGGTGGCATGGCGCTGCAGCAGGCTACCGCCGAGCGCTGGGAAAAAATGACCGGCTGCGCGATTTCCGAAGGCTACGGGATGACCGAAACCAGTCCGGTGGTCTCGGTCAACCCGGCTGATGCCATACAACTGGGCACCATCGGTATCCCGGTACCCTCGACCCTGTGCAAGGTCATCGATGATGATGGCAACGAGCAGGGCATTGGTGAGCGCGGTGAGTTGTGCGTGAAAGGCCCGCAGGTAATGAAAGGCTACTGGCAGCGTCAGGAAGCCACCGACGAGGTGCTGGATGCGGACGGCTGGCTGCGTACCGGCGACGTTGCCATCATCCAGGAAGACGGCTACATGCGTATCGTCGACCGCAAGAAGGACATGATCGTGGTGTCCGGCTTCAACGTCTATCCCAACGAGCTGGAAGATGTGATGGCGGCCATTCCGGGCGTGCTGCAGTGCGCGGCGATCGGCGTGCCGAACGACAAGACCGGTGAGGCGATCAAGGTATTCATCGTCAAGGAGCCGGGCATCCAGCTCAGCGCCGATGAGGTGCGTAAGCACATGCGTGACAAGCTGACCGCCTACAAGGTGCCTAAGGATGTGGAGTTCCGCGACAGCCTGCCGACCACCAACGTCGGCAAGATCCTGCGCCGTGAGCTGCGTGATGAGGAACTGAAGAAACTCGGCGCCGCATAACACCTGCGCCCGCTTCTTTGCGACAATAGCCCCGCCCGGCATTCCGGTCGGGGCTTTTTATTTTTGACAGGAAAGCATGACTGATCTCCGTACTCTCGCCGCCAACCTCGACGCCGCCATGTCCGCCGACCGCCATCGCCTGCACCGCCAGTTGCAGGGCCTGGGTAAGAAGCCCGATGCGGCTCGTCTGGAACAGTGGCAGAGCCGTCTGGCGGCGTCCTGTGCGCGGGTTGCCAGCCGTGCGGCCAGTGTGCCGCCGCTGCGTTATGACGACAGTCTGCCCATCGCTGCCAAGCGCGATGAGATCAGCAAGGCGATTGCCGAACATCAGGTGGTCATCGTGGCCGGGGATACCGGCTCGGGCAAGACCACCCAGCTGCCGAAGATCTGCCTGGAACTGGGCCGGGGCAGCCGTGGGCTGATCGGCCATACCCAGCCCCGCCGGCTGGCCGCACGCAACGTCGCCAACCGGGTTGCCGAGGAGCTGGGCACGCCGCTGGGGGAACTGGTCGGCTTTCAGGTGCGCTTTACCGATCAGAGTAACGAACGCACCCTGGTCAAGCTGATGACCGACGGCATCCTGCTGGCGGAAACCCAGCATGACCGCTTCCTGAATCGCTACGACACCCTGATCATCGACGAGGCCCACGAGCGCAGTCTGAACATCGACTTTCTGCTCGGCTATCTGAAGACCATCCTGCCGCAGCGTCCCGATCTGAAGGTGATCATCACCTCGGCGACCATTGACCTGGAGCGTTTCTCCGCGCATTTTGACGGTGCACCGGTGATCGAGGTCTCCGGTCGCACCTATCCGGTGGATGTCTGGTACCGCCCGCTGGCGGCTGAAGTGGATGAGGACGGTAACCGGCTGGAAGAAGACCTGAGCATCGACCAGGGCATCCTCACCGCCCTGCGCGAGCTGGAACAGCATGAGCGGGCCTCCGGCAAGGCGCCGGGAGATGCCCTGGTATTTCTGCCGGGGGAGCGGGAGATACGGGATACCGCCGAGTTTCTGCGCAAGGCCAACCTGAAACATACCGAGATACTGCCGCTGTATGCCCGCCTGTCGGTGGCCGAGCAGCAGCGGATCTTTGCCCGCCACGCCGGGCGGCGGGTGATCCTCTCGACCAACGTCGCGGAAACTTCCCTCACGGTGCCGGGTATCGTCTATGTGATCGATCCCGGTGAGGTGCGCATCAGCCGCTACAGCCCGCGCTCCAAGGTGCAACGCCTGCCCATCGAGCCGGTGTCCCGGGCCAGTGCCGATCAGCGCAAGGGCCGTTGCGGACGGGTGGCACCGGGGATCTGTGTGCGCCTGTACAGCGAGGACGACTTCAACAGCCGTCCGGCCTTTACCGACCCGGAAATACGCCGCACCAACCTGGCGGCGGTCATCCTGCAGATGCTGCACTTGCGTCTGGGCGACATCGCGGACTTTCCCTTTATCGAAGCGCCGGACGGCAAGGCGATCAGCGACGGCTTCAACCTGCTGCAGGAACTCTCGGCAGTCAGCCGCGAAAACCAGCTCACTCCGTTGGGTCGCCAGCTGGCGCGCATT
>JAAYHO010000137.1 GCA_012735335.1 Gammaproteobacteria bacterium | reverse complement strand
TTGTCAATAGTTGCACTCACCGCGGAAGCCAGTTGGCAACAGGATGCGGTCACGCCAAGAAATTCACATGTCCATATCACGGCTGGACGTTTTCAGCTGATGGAAAATTACTGACAGTCGCTTCAGGACGTGTTTTCGGCGAGGTAAACAAAGACAAACTGGGCTTGATATCATTACCAGCACTGGAAAGCGCAGGTCTCATCTGGGTTGTTCCAGATCCACAATCAGAAGTAACCATTGATAGCTTCCTGCATGGCATCGACCATATGCTGGAAGGGTTTAACCTGAAAAGCTGGAAATTTCATGAGCAACGCCTTCTGGAAGGTGCCAACTGGAAGCTTGCCTTCGATGCCCATATGGATTTCTATCACCTGCCAATACTCCATAAGGAAACCTTCGGCCCCACCATAAGCAATCTGGCCCAATATTATTTCCAGGGACCCCACCAGCGCTTGGGGCTCATGTCCGAGAACTCCGTAGAACAAGACAGTCTGCAGACCTTGAAATCAATCCCTCCGAATGAGTGGCCTCTGGAGCCAATGCTGTTCGGTGAATGGATAATTTTCCCCAATGTCTCTCTTAACTGCTTCAAGGCAGGTGAGCGGATCATGGTTATCTCTCAGGTTCTGCCCGGTGACACGCCTGAAAGTTCAATTACCATCCAGACCTTTCTTACAGAAAAGCCAACCAATGACGACACTCTCCCACAGGTTCAGGAGCTGGTCGAGTTCATAGGAAAAGTTGTCGGTGAAGAGGATCTTGCAATGTCCAGAAAACAGCAAGCCGCACTGTCATCCGGTCTTATCCCTGAAGTCCTATTTGGGCGAAACGAATATGGCCTGCAAGAGTATTATCGTTGGCTGGGCGGCTGCCTATCTGCCCATGACGACCAAGAGTTGAACATGCTATTCAAGAATGGCGGGCATATATCATGATGTGATCCTGGAGCACGGAAGGTGCGTTGACGAAGAATGAGGGGCTACCTAGCTAGCACATGGATGCTGACTGTTTTTGGCGCGGTTTCCATTGATACAGCAGCAACCCCGCCCCGATCAGCAACGCACCAACCCAAACCCCGGGAGGCAACTGCTCCGCATTGAACAACCTGCCTACCACCAGGGCCAGCAGGGGAGTAATGACCAGTATCAGGGCGACCGGCGCCGGACTCAGGTGACGGATGATGTAGTAGTACATCGCACAACCGACTACCGAACCCAGTACACCGAGATAGGCAATCGACAGGCCAGCACGCAGACTGAGCTGCTCCGGCAGGACTCCGCCATCAAAATACCAGAGCAGCAGGAACAGCGGCGCCGCAACCAGCAACGAGCCCGCAGTGGTTGCCATCGGATGGCTGTCGTCGGCAATCACCTTCATCCCGACCAGCGACGCGGAGTTGCACACCACGCCAATCAGTAGCGCAACCACTCCAGCGGCAAAGCCCGCCTGCAGGGTCAGCCCCTGATCAAGGAAGACAACGCCAAGCCCGACCAACCCGAGCAGCATGCCCAGCAGTTGCTGAAGATTCAGGCTGCTCTCGCCCAGCCACCAGGCAGCCAGCACACTGGTCATCAGGGGAGAAAGGCCAAATATGACTGACATGAGGCCCGACTCGATGCGGGTCGATGCCCAGTAGACGCAGCTCATGGCCAGAAACAGGCCGAGCCCGGCACACAGATAGCTACGGATCGCCCGGGCATGCAGCGCCAGCGGGATACGCCAGATGGCGAGAACCAGCAGAGCGCAGACCAGCGCCATCAGCATACGCAGCATGGCGGCAAAGCTGAAGCTGCTACCCAGGGTGCCCCACTGGATGGCCAGGGGGGTGGTGGCCCAGATGAGCACCACCCCAAGATAGGCTAACGGGACCGGCATGGCCGGTCAGAGATCCAGAACCAGACGCTTGCCTACCGCACCGCGGGAGCAGCAGGGAGTGAACCAACCTTCGTTATCACGCTCCTGATCACTCAACACCTGATCCCGGTGGTCGACCTCGCCCTCGAGGACACGCGTGATGCAAGCACCACAGATACCCTGCTCGCACGAAGTGCTGATTTCCACGCCCCCCGCCGCCAATACCGAAACTATGTTCTCTTTCGCACCTATGGTGAACAATTCTCCAGTGCTGGCTACCTGCACCTCGAAGCTCTCATCCTCGCTGGTATCGATCTCCTTGGCACTGAAGAATTCGTAGTGGATCCGCTCCTCGTCCCAGCCTGCGGCCCTGGCGCTGCCCAGCACAAAGTCGATAAAGCCACCCGGCCCGCAAACATACAGATGCGTTCCCTCCGGTTGCTCCTGCAGTACCCTGGCCAGATCCAGTTTCTGCTCATCAGCCCCGTCATCAAAATGCAGCTGCACCCGATCAGCATAAGCCGCATTCTGGATCTGTTCGCGGAAGGCCATGCGCTCCGGGCTGCGGGCGCAGTAATGCATGCTGAAATCGGCCTGAGTGCGTGCCAGGCGCTCGGCCATGCACAGAATCGGCGTCACCCCGATACCACCGGCCAGCAGCAGGGTCCGCGGGACATTGGGCACCAGCGGGAAAAGGTTGCGCGGTCGGCTGATGAGGATTTCCTGGCCTTCCTGCAGCTCGTCGCGGACAGCAACCGAGCCGCCCCGGGAGGCCGGATCACGCAGCACGCCGATCACGTAGCGGTGTTGCTCGGAAGCATCGTTGCACAACGAGTACTGCCGCAGCAGACCGGGGCGCACTTCCACATCGATATGCGACCCGGCGCTGAAGGGCGGCAGGCTGCTGCCATCCAGTGCTGCCAGCTCAAGGGTGACGATATCCAGAGCCGCCGGGGCCTTGCGTGCAATTCTTACTTTGAATGTGTTGGTATCCATAATTCCGTCCGTTATTGTGCGACTGCGGTCTTCTGCTCGAGTCGGGCGCGGATGTCAGCCCGTAACTGGTCCTTGCGCACCTTGCCGGAAGCGGTACGCGGGAAGTCATCCAGCACCACCAGCTCTTCCGGGATCTTCTGCCTTGCCACCCCGGTGGCTCCAACCAATTGCACCATCTGCGCCAGCGACAGCGGCTGGCCCTCGCGCAGGATCACATAGGCACACAGGGTTTCACCGAGGCGCATGTGCGGCATGGATACTACTGCAGCTTCATGCACCTGGGGCAACTGGTGCAGGATATCTTCCACTTCCTTGGCGCTGATCTTCTCGCCGCCACGGTTGATCAGATCCTTCTTGCGTCCGGTAATGACGATGGCATTATCGGCAGTCAGCCGACCCAGGTCACCGGTGGCAAAGTAGCCTTGTGCATCAAAGCTTTCCGCGTTCTGGTTCGGATCGGCATAGCCGAGAAACATGGCTGCACCCTTGATCATCAGCTCGCCTTCGGCGCCCGGCGCAACTTCACGTCCCTCGTCATCCACCACCTTCACCTGATAGTCGTGAACCTCTCCGTC
>JAAYHO010000136.1 GCA_012735335.1 Gammaproteobacteria bacterium | reverse complement strand
CTGGTGCCCGGGGCGATCTTCGGCATCTTTGCCTCGGCCTACTACTGGATGCCCAAGTGGACCGGTTACATGTACGACGAGGTACTCGGCAAGACCCACTTCTGGATGTCCTTCATCGGCATGAACCTGGCGTTCTTCCCCATGCACTTTGTCGGCCTGGCCGGCATGCCGCGGCGGATTCCCGACTACAACATGATGTTTGCCAACTTCAACATGGTGTCGTCGATCGGCGCCTTCATGTTCGGCGCTACCCAGCTGCTGTTCCTGTTCATCGTCATCAAGTGCATCCGCGGCGGCAACAAGGCCCCGGCCAAACCCTGGGACGGCGCCGAGGGGCTGGAGTGGTCAATACCCTCACCGGCGCCCTACCACACTTTCAGCACACCACCGGATGTGAAATAGGAGGCTGTCATGGGCGAGCAGGGTCTGAGCACCCGGAGTCTGGTCAAGCGCCTGCTGTTGCTGGTAGCCGGCATGTTCGCCTTCGGCTTTCTGCTGGTGCCCATCTACGACGTGATGTGCCAGGCGTTTGGCATCAACGGCAAGACGACGGGCGTAGCCTGGCAGGGCGCGGCACAGGGTATTGATCTGGAGCGGGAAGTGCGCGTGCAGTTCATTTCCAGCAATGCCGAGGGCATGCAGTGGTCATTCGGCCCGCAGGATGAGGAAATCCTGCTGCATCCGGGTGAGACCCGCACGGTCAACTTCCTCGCGCATAACCCGACCGACCAGGTGATGGTCGCCCAGGCCATTCCCAGCGTGGCACCGTCCCGGGCGGCGGCCTTCTTCCACAAGACCGAATGCTTCTGTTTTACCCAGCAGGTGCTGCAACCCGGGGAAAGTATCGAAATGCCGGTGCGCTTTATCGTCGATCCGGCCCTGCCCCGGGACGTGCGACGCCTGACGCTGGCCTACACCCTGTTCGATGTAACTGAACGCATGGCACCCAGCCTCGGACTGGCCGCCCTGCACAGCAACTGATCGCGACTGCCGAGAAGGAGAACAACAGATGGCAAGTCATGAGAAACACGAACTCTATTACGTACCCGAGCAGAGCAAGTGGCCGATTGTCGGCTCCATTGCCCTGCTGGTCTCGGTATTCGGTGCCGGTACCCTGATGAATGGCCTGAGCAATGGCTCGGGCGCTGCCCCCGGCAACTACATTCTCTATGCCGGCCTGCTGTTGCTGGCGTGGATGTTCTTCGGCTGGTTCGGCAGTGTCATCCGCGAAAGCCGCCAGGGCCTGTACAGCGCGCAGATGGATCGCTCCTTCCGCATGGGCATGACCTGGTTCATCTTCTCCGAGGTGATGTTCTTCTGCGCCTTCTTCGGCGCACTGTTCTATGTGCGGGTATTTGCCGGGCCCTGGCTGGATGGGCTCGGTGACAAGGGCGTATCCGGCATGCTGTGGCCGGAATTCAACTTCTCCTGGCCGCTGATCAACAACCCCGACCCGGCGCGCTTCCCCGGCCCCACGGAAACCATCAGCCCCTGGCAGTTGCCGCTGATCAATACCCTGCTGCTGATCACTTCCAGCGTCACCCTGACCCTGGCCCACCACGCCCTGCGCGCCGACAAGCGCAAGGCGCTGAAGAACTGGCTGCTGTTGACCGTGGTACTGGGGGTGATCTTTCTCGCCTGCCAACTGGCCGAGTATGTGCACGCCTATCAGGATCTGGGGCTGACCCTGAAGGCCGGTGTGTATGGCTCGACCTTCTTCATGCTCACCGGTTTCCACGGCTTCCACGTGACCATGGGCGCGATCATTCTCACGGTGATGCTGATCCGCGTGCACCGGGGCCACTTCACCCCGGACAATCACTTCGGCTTCGAAGCCGCTGCCTGGTACTGGCACTTCGTGGATGTGGTCTGGGTGGCGCTGTTCATCTTCGTCTACGTGCTCTGAACGCCGTGCTCCCCGGTCAGTGCAGCCAGGGAGCACCCCACTGCAACTGACCGGACCACAGCCCCCAGACAATCAGCAGCACGACCACCACGGTCAGGCTGATGCGCAGAGTCAGGGCATTGAACAGACGGCCGCTGGAGCGGGCGTCACGGAGGAAGAAGGCACCGCTGAACAGACTGGCCAGAATGGCGGCAAGCAGTACCAGGATGATTATTTTCAACCACATAAGCGACGATCCATGTTCGACAGGATGTTCAGCAGTATAGACCCACTCCGGAGTTCGACCTATGTCACCCGCCTCGGCTGAAATGCGCCGGGCGCAACGCCGCTTTGCCCCGGGCTGGCCGCTGTGGCTGTTCACCCTGTTGTTCCTGCCGCTGCTGATCAGTCTGGGATTCTGGCAGCTGGATCGGGCGGAGCAGAAACGTCAGCTGCAGGCGCACAGCGAGCAGCAGCGCCAGCAACCGGCGATTGCCCTGGTCGACCTGCCGCCTGCGGCCAACCCCGAGTGGCGTGCACTGCGGGTCACCGGCGAGTTCGACCCCCGGCGTATCTGGCTGCTGGACAATCGCACCCGCCACGGTCAGGCCGGGGTCGAGGTGCTGCAACTGTTCCACGACCAGCCCAGCGGCCAGCATCTGATCATCAATCGTGGCTGGCTGGCCTGGCCGGATCGCCGCCAGCTACCCAGTGTGCCGACGCCGCAGGGCAGCCTGCAATTGCAGGTCGAGGTGCTGCCGGAGCCGGGCAAGGGCTTCCGTCTGCACGGTGCGGAGCAGCCCGGCTGGCCCAGATTGATCAGCCATATCGATCAGCCGGTGCTGGCCGCTCAGGCCGGTGTGGCGCTGACCGACTGGACCGCGCGCCTGCAACCCGGCAGCCCGGCAGCCCTGCGTCTGGAATGGCCGCAGCAGTCGATGCCCGCCAGCAAGCACACCGGCTACGCGGTGCAATGGTTCGCCCTGGCACTGGCGCTGTTGCTACTCTTTATCTGGGCCGGATGTCGGCCCGACTCCCGGGGGAATAACAATAATGATGAGCATGACTGAGCAACACTCCGCCAGACCACGCGGCCAGCTCAAGTTGCTGGCGATTGCCGCGGTGGTACTCGGCCCGATCCTGCTGGCCTGGCTGATGGTCAGACTGCAAATCGGCATACCCCAGACCCAGATCAACCATTCTTCACTGGTTGAACCGGTGCTGAGCGTGCAGGACTGGGGCCTGCCGCTGGAGCCGGTCGGCTACGGTGCGCCCTGGCGGCTGCTGGTAACAGCGCCGGGTGAATGCGCAACCAGCTGTCTGGAGCTGGTGCACGAGGCGCGACAGATCCATATCGCCACCGGCCGCGAGGCCGATCGGGTGGAACATGTCCTGGCCCTGGGTCAACCGGCCTCCGAGCAACTGGCCAGCCGCCTGAGCCGGGACTATCCGCGCCTGCAACAACTGCCGCTGACCCTGGACAGTTATCGCCACGGCCTGAGCAGTCATCCGGCCGAGTGGCAGCAGGGGGCACAGCTGTGGGTCATAGACCCGCTGGGCCGGGTGGTGCTGCACCGGGATGCAGACAATCCCGGCAAGCACCTGCTGGATGACCTGCGGCGGCTGCTGAAGCTGTCCAAGATAGGCTGATACAGGCTGATGACTATGCGTAAACCCGGTTTTCTGTTTGCTGTCGGGGCCCTGCTGCTGGGCTTTGTGGTGGTGATCCTGGGTGCCTACACCCGACTGGTGCATGCCGGGCTGGGCTGCCCGGACTGGCCCGGCTGCTACGGCTTTCTCAGCGTGCCACGCAGCGATGCCGCGCTGGAGCTGGCGCAGCTGCGCTTTCCCGATAACCCGGTGGAAGCCTTCAAGGCCTGGGCGGAGATGATCCACCGCTATGCCGCAGGCCTGCTGGGCCTGACCATTCTCGGCCTGGCCCTGCTGGCACTGAAATACCGCCAGCGCGAGGGCTATCCACTGAAACTGCCACTGGCCCTGCTGGCCCTGGTCATCTGCCAGGCACTGTTCGGCATGTGGACAGTCACCCTCAAGCTGTGGCCACAGGTGGTCACCGCACACCTGCTGGGCGGCTTCGCCACCCTGAGCCTGCTGTTTCTGCTGTGCCTGCGGCTGTCCGGACGCCTGCCGGCGGATGTCGGCCTGACCGCCCTGCGCCCCTTGGGCCGAGCGGTGCTGGCGGTAGTCATAGTGCAGATTGCCCTGGGCGGCTGGGTCAGCAGCAACTACGCCGCGGTAGCCTGTCTGGACCTGCCAACCTGCCATGGCCAGTGGTGGCCGGAGATGGACTTTGTCGCTGGCTTCAACATCTTCCAGGAGATCGGTCCCAACTACCTGGGCGGCATGCTGTACGGCGAAGGACGCACGGCCATTCACGTCACCCATCGAATCGGCGCGCTGATCACCCTGATCGCCACGCTGCTGCTGGTCTGGAAGCTGTACCGCGCCGGACTGACGGCCACTGCTGTCGGTCTCAGCCTGGTGCTGTTCACCCAGCTGGGGCTGGGTATCAGCAACATCCTGGCGCACCTGCCGCTGGCGGTAGCCGTGGCACATAACGCCGTCGGTGCCCTGCTGCTGCTGACTCTGGTGCTGGTCAATTATCGACTGCGCCCGGCAGCAATCCGGGTGAACGCCCAGCGCCGGAGCCCAGTCGGACAGTGGACACCGGGCTGATTAATCGGCCTTTATCGCAGCACAACGGCGAAACCCAGCCATACTCAGCATTGCCAGCCGACGATGCACATAATAACAAGCGCCAGCGGCGCAGGGGGTAAGCATGACCACCATGACCACAACCAGGCACTCGACCGCCCGGTGGCAGGACTATCTGGAACTGACCAAACCCAGGGTGGTCGCCCTGATGATCATCACCTCGGCAATCGGCATGCTGCTGTCCACCCCGGGGGCGATCTCCTGGCAGGTGCTGTTGCTGGGCAATCTGGGCATCGCCCTGTGCGCCGGATCGGCGGCGGCGATCAACCATGTGGTGGATCGGCGCATCGATATCCACATGGCCCGCACCCAGCGTCGCCCGCTGGCCCAGGGCCGGGTCAATCCATTGCATGCGCTGGCCTTTGCCCTGCTGCTCGGGGTGCTGGGCATGGCCATCCTGCTGCTGTGGATCAACGCCCTGACCGCCTGGCTGACCCTCGGCTCGCTGCTCGGTTATGCGGTGGTCTACACCTCCTTTCTCAAACGTGCCACGCCGCAGAATATCGTCATCGGCGGGCTCGCCGGGGCCGCTCCACCGCTGCTCGGCTGGACCGCCGTCACCGGCCGGATTGATGCTGAAGCCCTGCTGCTGGTGCTGATCATCTTTGCCTGGACACCACCGCACTTCTGGGCGCTGGCCATCCACCGCAAGGCCGAATACGCCAAGGTGGCCATCCCCATGCTGCCGGTTACCCACGGCGAGCAGTACACCAAGCTGCATATCCTGCTGTATACCTTCATACTGTTGGCCGTCAGCCTGCTGCCCTATGTGATCCACATGAGCGGCACGCTGTATCTGATCGCTGCACTGGGGCTGGGCCTGCGCTTCATCGACTGGGCCTGGGCGCTGTACCGGGACAGCCGCAGGCATGCGGCGATCAAGACCTTCAAGTTCTCGCTGTGGTATCTGCTGTGGCTGTTCGTGGCCCTGCTGGCGGACCATTACGCAGGAGTAGTCGGATGGCTTTGAGTGGTATTCAGAAGACGGTACTGGTGTCGGTGGCGGTGGTCGCCCTGGTGATCGGTGCCACGGTACACAAGGTGCTGCGCCCGGCACCGCTGAACGAGGCACAACTGGCCGAAGCGGGGCTGTTCCTGTTCGACAGCCCCCGGCCCATCCCACCGATCCAGCTGACCTCGGCCAGCAATCAGCCCTGGGGCCGGGACGACCTGCAAGGGCAGTGGAATCTGCTGTTCTTCGGCTACACCTTCTGCCCGGATATCTGCCCCACCACCCTGGCCGAACTGCGGCAACTGAGCCTGAACCTGCCCGATGAGCAGCGCCAGCAGCTGCGGGTCACCATGATCAGCGTCGATCCCAAACGCGACACCCCGCAGCAGATGAGCAGCTACCTGAACTTCTTCGATGCCGGTTTCGCCGGTGCCAGCGGCGACCCGGAGGAGCTGGCCCGGCTGGCTCAGGCCCTGTCAGTGGCCTACATAGAGCCGGACACCAGTCAGGACAATTACCTGGTCGATCACAGCGGCCAGGTGGTGATTGTTGATCCGGCCGGGCAGTATGTCGGCTTTATCCGTCCGCCCCTGCGCCCGCAACAGCTGGGCGAGCTGCTGCCCCGGGTAATGGCCCGGGCCAGATGATAATCAGTCTGCTTATGCTTAGCATCCTGACTTAGTTAACATATTGTTATTGCTACAATTTTTTACCCGTTACAGTGGCACTCAGCACAGCCCCTGGGGCACAATGGTGACATTCAATTGAAGCATGAACATCGAGGTCATACGCCATGCAAGGGCATCCGGATATAGTCGACTACCTGAACGAGCTGCTGCGTGGTGAGCTGGGCGCGCGCGACCAGTACTTCCTGCATTCGCGGTTGTACGAGGACCAGGGCTACAGCAAGCTGTACGAACGCATCAACCACGAGATGGAAGAGGAAACCGAGCACGCCGACGCGCTGCTGCGGCGCATCCTGTTCCTCGGCGGCAAGCCGGATATGCGCCCGGCACCGATCGAGCCCGGCTTTACCGTACCGGACATGCTGGAAGCCGACCTCAAGCTGGAGTATCACGTACGCGGCGCGCTGGCCAAGGGCATCGCCCTGTGCGAACAGCACCGCGACTACATCAGCCGGGATATCCTGGCGCTGCAGCTCAAGGACACCGAGGAAGACCACGCCTACTGGCTGGAGAAGCAACTGGGCCTGATCAAGCTGATCGGCCTGGAGAATTACCTGCAGGCGCAGATCTGAGGCGGTAGTTACTGCCGCCTCGGCACCAGCAGCGCCAGCATGAACAGCCCCGCCGCACTCGCCACGATCGAGGGCCCGGCGGGGGTGTCCAGATTCCATGACAGCGCCAGCCCACCCAGCACCGCCACGCAACCCAGACAACTGGCACCCAGCGCCATCTGCTCCGGGGTGCGCGCATGGCGCTGGGCTGCCGCCGGGGGAATGATCAGCAGGGAGGTGATCAGCAGTACGCCGACCACCTTCATCGCCACCGCAATCACGATGGCAATCAGCAGCATCAGCGCCAGCCGGATGGCACTGACCGGCAGACCCTCGACCCGCGCCAGTTCCTCATGCACGGTCACCGACAGCAGCGGCCGCCACAGCCAGACCAGCAGCGCCATGACAATCACCAGCCCGCCAAGCATCCAGCGCAGATCGTTTTCGGTGATCGCCAGCAGGTCGCCGAACAGGTAGGCCAGCAGATCCACCCGCACGCTTTCGGTCAGCGCCAGCACCACCAGCCCCAGCGACAGGGTGCTGTGCGCGAGGATACCCAGCAGGGTGTCGCTGGCCAGCCACTTGCGGTTCTGCATGGCCACCAGCAGCACCGCCAGCAGCACGCAGCCGGCGGTTACCGCCAGGGTGACATTGATCTGCAGCAGCATGCCCAGCGCCACACCCAGCAGCGCCGAGTGCGCCAGGGTATCGCCAAAGTAGGCCATGCGCCGCCAGACCACGAAGGAGCCCAGCGGCCCCGCCACCAGTGCCAGTCCGAGACCAGCAATCAGAGCATAGAGAAGAAAGTCAGGCATGGTTGCAGGCAGATCCGTCCGGGTGCTGATGGGGGGCGCTGATGACTTCGCCGTGCATGTCGTGGCTGTGGTCGTGCTGGTGGTTGTACACCGCCAGCGCGCTGGCCTGCTCGCCGAACAGGGCAACAAAGGCCGGATCGGCACTGACCTGCTCCGGACGACCGGAACAGCACACATGCCGGTTGAGGCAGACCACGGTATTGGTGGTGGCCATGACCAGATGCAGGTCATGGGACACCATCAGCACACCGCAGCCGTAGCGATCGCGCAGCCGGGTGATCAACTGGTACAGCTCGATCTGGCCGTTCACATCAACGCCCTGCACCGGCTCATCCAGCACCAGCAGATCCGGCTGGCGCAGCAACGCCCGGGCCAGCAGGATGCGCTGCAGCTCGCCGCCGGAGACCTGCTGCAATGGCCGCTGGGCCAGATGTTCGGCACCGACTTCCGCCAGCGCCTGCAGCGCTGCCGCACGCTTCACTTTCGGAGCCAGCAGCAGAAAGCGCAGCACATCCAGCGGCAGGGTGGCATCGATCTGCAGTTTCTGCGGCATGTAGCCGATACGCAGTTGTGACTGGCGCTGCACCCGGCCGCTGTCGGCCTTGAGCAGACCCAGCACGATGCGCACCAGACTGGTCTTGCCCGCCCCATTGGGGCCGATCAGAGTGACAATCTCGCCGCGGCGCACCTGCAGGCTGATATCTTCCAGAATCGCATTGCCATGTCGGCGGAAGCCTACCTGACTGAGGCTGAGCAGAGCATCGCTCATGCGGCCTCCTGGCAGCGACCGCACAGACCGGCAATCTCCACCGTTTCCGCTTCGACCAGAAAGTTCATCTGACTGGCCACCCGGGCAATCGCCGGTTGAATCAGTTCCTGATCCAGCTCGAAGGCCACCCGGCAGTTGCGGCAGATGAGAAAGTGCCCCTGATGGGTATGTTCCGGGCTGGCGCAGCCGATAAAGGCGTTCAGCGAGGCGATACGGTGTACCAGCCCGTGCTCCTGAAGAAAATCCAGCGCCCGATAGACGGTGGGCGGGGCCGGACGCCGGTCATCTTCCCGGGCCAGGATATCCAGCAGATCGTAGGCGCCCATCGGCCGATGACTCTGCCAGACCAGCTCCAGCACCCGGCGGCGCAACGTCGTCAGGCGTGCCCCGTTACGTTCACAGACCTGCTCAGCCGCTGCCAGCGCATCGATGACGCACTGTTCATGATCGTGCTGACAGGGCGAAGCCGTTGCCAGACTGGTTTTATTCATGCCGCACCTGTTTTCAATCCGATAATGACTGTTATCATATAACAATTCAGTACCGAGGTATCCTCCATGTTGCATCGTTTTCTGCTCACTCTGCTGGGCGGGCTGCTGTTGTCTTTTCCGCTGATGGCCGCCACCCCGAATGTGCTGACCACCATCAAACCGCTGCAACTGATTGCCGCAGCGGTGCTGGATGGCATTGCCGAACCCGGGGTACTGCTGCCCCCGGCCGCCTCGCCGCACAACTACGCCCTGCGCCCCTCCGACCGGCGGCAACTGGCCGAGGCTGACCGGGTGTACTGGGTGGGTCCGGAACTGGAGCGGTTTCTGCAGCGCCTGCTGGAGGACCAGTCCACCGCCCGGCGGCTGGATCAGGTACCCGGCCTGACCCTGCGCTACTTCGGTGATGAGCACGGCCATGCGCACTCCCACGAGCATGATCACCATCACGACCACGACCACGACCACGACCACGACCACGAGCATGCACCGGGTACGCTGGATGCGCATATCTGGCTGTCCAGCCACAACGCCCGGCAACTGGCGCAATGGATGGCCGGGGATCTGGCGCATCTGTACCCCCAGCACCAGGCTCGCCTGCAGCACAATGCCGAGCAGTTCGCTGCGCGGTTGGATCAGTTGCAGTCAGAACTGGAGCAGCGCCTGCAGCCGCTGGCAGGCAAGCCCTATTTCGTCTTCCATGATGCCTACGGCTATCTGGAGGATGAGCTGGGCCTGCGGCCCCGTGGAGTGTTCAGCCTGTCCGCCGAGATTCAGCCAGGCGCAAGGCACGTCCAGACACTACGCCAGGCCCTCACCGAGGCCGGCCCTGCCTGCGTCTTTCGTGAACCGCAGTTTCCTGCCGAGCGGATCGCCACCCTGAGCACCGGCCTGCCGGTAGCCACGGCAGAACTCGACCCGCTGGGGATAGCGGTCAGCATCGACCCGCACGGCTACGAACAGCTACTCGGGACCCTCGGACGCACCCTGGCCGACTGTCTGGAACAACTCTGAGGCCCATTGGGCGGCTCGCCATGGCATTCTGACGGCCCCGTACCATAATTCCATCATCACTGAGCAGGGAAGCAGAGGTACCCTGATCCATGCTGATGCATATCCCCACCATGTTTCTCATGGTCATCGCCGTCAGTCTGACCATGGCCTGTTGCACCGGCGCCCTGTGGCGTCGGGAGCAACCCGAGGGGCTGGGCTACTGGGCGCTGGGCCTGAGCCTGCACGGCATCGCCTTCATTCTGTTCATCCTGCGCGAGATGCTGCCCTACTCCCTATCGGTGGTGCTGGGCAACCTGCTGCTGGTGGTGGCTTTTGCCCTGTTCTGCGAGGCGATATTGCAGTTCCAGCAGCGACGCATGCCGCGTTTATGGTTGTGGTGGCCGGTGGTGGTGGCCGGGCCAGCCCTTGCCATACTGCCCGACGCGCCCTCAGCCAGAGCGGTGGTTGTGGCATGCCTGTGCACCTACCAGGCAAGCCTGTTGCTGGCGATCACTTTCCGCGAGCGCGACAATACCGCCGGGCGCGGTCAGTACTTTGTCATGCTGGCCGCCGCCCTGGGCATCATCACCATGGCAGTGCGCGGTCTGAGTACCGGACTGGGTACTGACCAGGCGCTGCAGCTGACCAGTTCCACGCCCGTGCAGATGGCCACCTTTCTGATCTCCTGCGTGATCCTGATTCTCAGCAGCATGGGGCTGGTGCTGATGACCAAGGAGCGGGCCGATGCGCACAACCGCCGCCTGGCCATGCACGACGAGCTGACCAGTCTGCCCAACCGTCGCTACGCGGTGGAGATGCTGGATCGGCTGCTGGGTACCCTGCAGCGCGGCCGACACGCCTTCAGCCTGCTGATGCTGGATATCGACCACTTCAAGCAGATCAATGACCAGTGCGGACATCTGGTCGG
>JAAYHO010000135.1 GCA_012735335.1 Gammaproteobacteria bacterium | reverse complement strand
CCGATCAGCTCGTGGGAGTGCTTGTGCAGGATCTGGTTGAGGTGGGTGGCGACCACGGTGCTGACGTCGACTACGGTGTAACCCAGCGACTGGGCCTGATCCTTCTGTGCCGCTTCGATCCACACCGCATCCAGACCGAAGGCCGGATCCTTGCCGGGAATGCCCTTGATCTCGCCGAATACCTGACCGGGGTTGATGGCCAGTTCACGGTCGGCGTAGACCTCGGCTTCGGCCACACCGACGCCCATCAGGGTGATGCGGTAGACGTTGGGTGCCAGATCCAGGTTGTCGCGGATGTGTACCGAGGGCATCAGGAAGCCCAGATCCTGGGACAGCTTCTTGCGGATGCCCTTGATCCGCGCCAGCAACTGGCCGCCTTGGCTGCGGTCCACCAGCGGGATCAGCCGGTAGCCGACTTCCAGACCGACCATGTCCACCGGGGTGACGTCGTCCAAGCCCAGCTCGCGGGTTTCCGGGCGCTGCAGGGCGGGCAGCTGGGCCTTCTGCTCCTCGGCGACCTTCTCTTCTTCGACCTTGATCCGCTGGCGGTGAGCAATGAAGTAAGCGCCACCGGCGGCCAGCGCACCCAGGCTGAGGAAGGACAGGTGCGGCATGCCGGGAATAAGCCCCATGACCACCATGATGGCGGCGGCAATGGCCAGCGCCTTGGGCGAGGCAAACATCTGCCGCTTGACCTGAGAGCCCATGTCTTCGGACGTCGACACCCGGGTAACCATGATGGCCGCCGCTGTGGACAGCAGCAACGAGGGAATCTGCCCGACCAGACCATCGCCGATGGTAAGCAACACGTAGATATGACCAGCCTCGGTGAAGCTGAGGCCGTGCTGACCCATGCCGATGATCAGCCCGCCGATGACGTTGATGAACAGGATCAGCAGCCCGGCCACCGCATCGCCGCGCACGAATTTGCTGGCACCGTCCATGGAGCCGTAGAAGTCGGCTTCCTGGGCCACTTCCAGGCGGCGCCGCTTGGCCTCTTCCTGGTCGATCAGACCGGAGTTGAGGTCGGCGTCGATGGCCATCTGTTTGCCGGGCATGGCGTCCAGGGTGAAGCGCGCGCTGACTTCGGAAATGCGCCCGGCACCCTTGGTTACCACCACGAAGTTGATCACCATGAGAATGATGAACACCACCAGACCGACAATGAAGCTGCCACCCACCACCACCTGGCCGAAGGCCTGAATCACCTTGCCCGCCGCCGCCGGACCTTCATGGCCGTAGAGCAGCACCACGCGGGTGGAGGCCACGTTCAGCGCCAGGCGCAGCAGGGTGGCCACCAGCAGGATGGTCGGGAAGGCGGCAAAATCCAGCGGCCGCAGGGCGTAGGCGCAGACCAGCAGCACCACCAGTGACAGGGCGATGTTGAAGGTGAAGAAGACGTCGAGCAGGAACGGCGGTACCGGCAACATCATCATGCCGAGCATGGCCAGCAACAGAATCGGCACGCCGAGGCTGCCATGGCGCAACCCTGCCAGGTTGCTGCGCATGTTGGTCAAGACCTGAGTATGATTGACGGCCATGTTGCGGAAGTCCCTGAAACAATAAATTGACGTAAAAGTTCCACTTCCGATAGTTAAAGCAAGAACTGTTCCACACTTCTTATTTATCGCCCTCAAGCGTTTTGCCGATTGCCGTAACATGGCGTGAGTGACAGACTCTGGTAGTACTGATCCCGTGAGATATGCATGCGCACCCTCCCTCTACTGCTTCTGATGTGCTGTGTGGCTGGCTGCGCCGTGCTGCCTGACTCCCTGCGCCCGTCTTTCCGCGAGCACAGCGACAGCCCGCTGCAGAATGAAGTCGAGCGGCTGCTGGACCAGCCCTATATCGATCCGCTGTACTGGGCCGAGCAGTCGTCCAGCCGGGGTTATCCGCCGGGGCAATTGTTGCTGGCGGAGTTCTACCAGCGCGGCCACGGCGCACCGGCTGACCGGGACCGGGCGCTGCAGCTGATCGAGCAGGCCGCCGGACAGGGGCTGGCCGAGGCCCAGTATCAGGCCGGTATGGCCTGGCTGAATGGCACCGGTACCGAGCCGGATCACGCAATAGCGCAGCGCTGGCTGGAACGTGCCGCCGCTCAGGATAATGTCGCCGCGCAGTTGCAACTGGCCGAGCTGTATTTCAACCATCCGGGAGAGGAACAGCAGCAGGCCCGGCGCTGGCTGCAACAGGCGGCCAATCTGGGCTCGGCCCCCGCCCAGTACCGTCTCGGGGTGAGTTATCTGGAAGGCAGCGGTGGGCCTGCTGATCCGGTAGAGGCCTATGTATGGTTGAGTCTGGCCCTGCTCAATGGCGAGCAGCGGGCCCGCGCCGGGGTCGAGCAACTGGCCGGGCAGCTGTCTCCGGCGCAACTGGCGGCGGCGCGCCAGCGTATCAATACCAGCGCCGCCCCCGGCCGGCCCTTCTGAGGAGCACGGCAATGTTCGGGCGCAAAAGCTCCATCATGCTGATCCTGCTGTTGCTGGTCAGTCTGTTCGTTGCCGGTATGTGGCTGATTTCCGGGTTGAACCTGAATTTTGCCCAGCAGGCGATGACCGAACAGCGCCAGCGTCAGATTGCTGACACTTTTCACGCCAATCTGGCGCGAATCAATACCCATCACTTCCTCATGCAACGCAATACCGCCGCGCTGGCCCGCCACGCTGAACTGTTGCTGCGCCAGCAGCGCCTGCCCGGCCAGTCCAACCTGGCCGAACTCAAGCACAGCGTCAGCGCCACCCTGGCTGATCTGACCGATGTGCACGGCGGCAGCATCCTGTTTCATCCCGGCAGCTACCGTGCCGAGGCCTTTGCCGTGCATGCTCACAGGGAATCATCCGGCTGGCAGGTCAGCAGCCAGCCGGAGGCTTTCAGTGACCAGCCCTGGTACCGGGACATTGTTCAGCAACTGGGCCGGAGCAGCCCGGCGCAGCGCAGCTTCCACTGGAGCGCGGCCTACTACAAGCCGGAGATCGAGGAGGTGGTGATCAGTATCAGCACGCCGCTGCTCGATCAGCAGAACCGTGTTGCCGGGCTGGCGGTGATCGACTGGGAGGCGGATGAGATCATCCGGCTGGTCAGCGCGGTACGGGTTACCCCCGGTACCTTTGCCTTTCTGCTGGACCGGGAAAACCGCAATCTGTCGAGCCTGGCCGAGTCCGACACCGGCCCCGAGGCCCAGCACCTGCTGGAGAAGATCATCGAGTTGCAGTTGCAGCACCCGGATCACTCCAGCCCGCCGCCCGCCGAGCTGCTGAGCCAGTACCCGACCTCCCCCATGCAGAGCCGCACCATCGAAGCCGAAGGCGCGGAGTACGCGCTGTTCCATGCGCCGACCGATGCGGGCATGGTGTTCGGCATCGGGATTCCGCAGGCGGAGATCGATGCGGTGCTGGCGCCCATGCGCACCAGCAACCTGCGCATCGTGGCGGTGATCGTCGGTGTAATGTTGCTGCTGTCGGGCATCATCCTGTATCTGGTGGCCAACACTCTGCGGCAGCTGAACAGCCTGTATACCGACGCCCTGACCGGCCTGCCCAACCGGGAAAAACTGCTGCAGGACCTGCACCGGGAGCGCCCGGCCACGCTGATCCTGCTGAATATCGACGCCTTCCGCGAGATCAACGACTTCTACGGCAGTGCCTGTGGTGACCAGGTGATTCGCGAGGTGGCCGCCGGGCTGCTGGACCATCTGGCCCGCACCCCGCTGGGCGGGGAGGCGCAGCTGTATCACATGCACGCCGACGAGATGGCGGTGCTGCTGCCGCTGCCTGAGCACCCGGCGCAGTTCACCCGCTGGCTGGACAGCCTGCACCACTGCATCAGCACCCTGAGCATCCAGTGGCAGGGGCAGACCATCCCGCTGCAGGCGACCCTGGGGCTGGCCGCCACCGATCAGAGCAGCAATCCGCCGATTGGCAGTCAGCAACTGGTGCCCTCGGCCAATATCGCGGTGAAGATGGCCCGGCTGCAGAAACTCAACTACCTGATCCATGACCCGGCCCATGGCCTGCGCGAGACCTACGAGCAGAACCTGCTGTGGGCCAACCGCCTGCGCGTGGCGCTGGAGGAACAGCGCATCGTGCCCTGGTTCCAGCCGATCCTGAATCTGCGTACCGGGCGTATCGACAAGTACGAGTGTCTGGTGCGCATGCTCGATGAGAACGGCGACTCCATTGCTCCGGCGACCTTTCTGCCGGTGGCGCGCAAGATCCGTCTGTACCGGCTGATCACCCGCTGCATGGTGGACCAGTGTTTTGCCCGGTTTGCCGACAGCAGCCAGCAGTTCTCGCTGAACCTGTCCTGTGATGATCTGCTGGATGAGGAACTGAGCGAGTATATTCTCCAGCGGCTTCAGGATCGCGCGCTGGCGCAGCGGGTGATCTTCGAGATTCTCGAGTCCGAGGGTATCGAGAACTACCGTCAGGTGCGTGCCTTCATCGACCGGGCCAAGGCGCTGGGCTGCCGTATCGCCATTGATGACTTCGGTACCGGTTATTCCAACTTCGAGCACCTGATGCGCCTGGATGTGGATCTGATCAAGATCGACGGCTCGCTGATCAAGCGTCTGCACCGCGACCCCACCGCCCGGGTGCTGGCCGAGGGCATAGTGCGCTTTGCCCGGGAGCTGGGACTGCAGACGGTGGCCGAGTTCGTGCACAGCGAGGCAGTGCTGAAGCAGGTCAAGGAGCTGCAGATCGACTTTGCCCAAGGGGCCTATATCGGCATGCCCGCACCGACACCCGACGCCGCAGAGCTGTATTCCACCGGTCAGCGCAGGTAGCATGGCCGGACCATCCCGCTGTTCCGGAGCTCCCATGAAAAACCCTATTGTCCCGCTGTCCGTCCTCGATCTGTGCCCGGTCATCCTGGGCGCCACCCCGGCCGATGCCCTGCGCAACAGCCTTGATCTGGCCCGCGCGGTGGAACAGCAGGGCTACCAGCGCTTCTGGGTGGCCGAGCACCACAATATGGTCGGCATCGCCAGCGCCGCCACCTCGGTGGTGATCGGCCATATTGCCGGGGGCACCGAACGCATCCGCGTCGGCTCCGGCGGCATCATGCTGCCGAACCATTCACCGCTGCAGATTGCCGAGCAGTTCGGCACCCTGGAGTCCCTCTACCCCGGCCGTATCGACCTGGGTCTGGGCCGCGCCCCGGGCACCGACATGCTTACCGCCCGGGCCCTGCGCCGGGGCCGTACCGACGGTGAGGACTTCCCGCAGATGCTCGATGAGCTGCGCCATTACTTCGCCAAGCCCGAACCCGGCCAGCGGCTGGTGGCGGTACCCGGTGCCGGGCTGGACGTGCCGATCTGGCTGCTGGGCTCCAGCACCTTCAGCGCCCAGCTGGCCGCCACCCTGGGCCTGCCCTTCGCCTTTGCCGGGCAGTTCTCGCCGGACTACATGATGGCGGCCATGCAGGGCTACCGCGAGGCCTTCCAGCCGTCCGAGCAACTGCAGCAACCGCTGGCCATGCTCGGCATCAACGCCTTCGTCGCCGAAACCCGCGAAGAAGCCCACTACCTGGCCACCTCGCACCAGCAGTCGTTCCTCAACATGATCCGCGGCGAACGCGGCCAACTGCGCCCGCCGGTGGAGAACATGGACGACCTGTGGCAACCCCACGAGCGCCATCAGGTAATGTCGACCCTGGCCGGAACGCTGATCGGTGACGAACAGACCGTGGCACAGCAGATTGCCGATCTGAAGGAGCGCTACGGCATGGACGAGCTGATCGTCAACAGCCCGATCCATGATCAGGAGAAGCGCAAGGAGAGTTATCGCAGGTTGATGG
>JAAYHO010000014.1 GCA_012735335.1 Gammaproteobacteria bacterium | reverse complement strand
GCGCGCTGTCTCCGGAGGCCCACGAGGCGATTGCCGAGGCGATGAACCGGCTCGGTGCCCGCTCCAACTCCGGCGAAGGCGGGGAGGATCCGGCCCGTTACGGCACAGTACGCAGCTCGAAGATCAAACAGGTCGCCTCCGGCCGATTTGGCGTCACCGCTGAATACCTGGTCAACGCCGAGGTGCTGCAGATCAAGCTGGCCCAGGGCGCCAAGCCCGGGGAGGGCGGTCAATTGCCCGGTGGCAAGGTCAACGATCTGATTGCCCGGCTGCGCTATGCGGTGCCCGGCGTGACCCTGATCTCGCCGCCGCCGCACCATGATATCTACTCGATCGAGGATCTGGCCCAGTTGATCTTCGACCTCAAACAGGTCAATCCGCAGGCGCTGGTTTCGGTCAAACTGGTGGCCGAGCCGGGGGTTGGTACCATCGCCGCCGGGGTGGCCAAGGCCTATGCTGACCTGATCACCATCTCCGGCTACGACGGCGGCACCGGCGCCTCGCCGCTGACCTCGATCAAGTACGCCGGATCGCCCTGGGAGCTGGGCCTGTCCGAAGCGCACCAGACCCTGCGCGGCAACGACCTGCGTGGCCGCGTGCGGGTGCAGACCGACGGCGGCCTGAAAACCGGTCTGGATGTGATCAAGGCGGCGATTCTCGGTGCCGAGAGTTTCGGCTTCGGTACCGCACCGATGATCGCGCTGGGCTGCAAGTACCTGCGCATCTGCCATCTGAACAACTGCGCCACCGGCATTGCCACGCAGAACCGTAACCTGCGCGATAACCATTACATAGGCACGGTGCAGATGGTGATGAACTTCTTCACCTACGTGGCCAGTGAGACCCGGGAATGGATGGCCCGCCTGGGTGTGCGGCAGCTGCAGGAGCTGATTGGCCGTACCGACCTGCTGGAGATATTGCCCGGCCATACCAGCAAACAGCAGGGGCTGGATCTGCGTCCGTTGCTGCACAGCGATCTGGTTCCGGCGGACAAGCCGCAGTATTGCCAGGTCCAAGGCAATCAGCCGTTTGATCGGGGGCTGACCGCTGAACACATGGTCGAACTGGCCATGCCGGCCATCGAAGGCCGGACCGGTGGTGAGTTCGCGCTGACGCTGACCAACTGCGATCGCTCCATCGGTGCGCGTATCTCCGGCGAGATCGCCCGCCGCCACGGCAATCAGGGCATGGCCGACGCACCGATCAACTTCCGCTTCAGCGGTACCGCCGGGCAGAGCTTCGGCGTCTGGAACGTCGGTGGCCTGCACCTGCACCTGGAGGGCGACGCCAACGATTACGTGGGCAAGGGCATGACCGGCGGCAAGCTGGTGATAGTACCGCCAGCGGGGAGCCCGTTCCGCTCGGAACAGACCGCCATCATCGGCAATACCTGCCTGTACGGCGCCACCGGCGGCCAGCTGTTTGCCGCGGGGGTCGCGGGTGAGCGTTTTGCCGTGCGCAACTCCGGTTGCCATGCGGTGATTGAAGGCGCGGGGGACCACTGCTGCGAGTACATGACCGGTGGCATGGTCTGTGTGCTGGGCAAGACCGGCTACAACTTCGGCGCGGGCATGACCGGTGGCTTTGCCTATGTGCTGGACCAGGACAACAGCTTCTTCGACAAGCTCAATCACGAACTGGTCGAGTTGCAGCGCATCAGCGGCGAAGCGATGGAAGCCTACCGCAACCACCTGACCCAGGTGCTGACCGAGTATGTCGAGGAAACCGGCAGCGCCTGGGGCGCGCAGGTGCTGGAGGATCTGGACAACCATATCCGCCGCTTCTGGCTGGTCAAGCCCAAGGCTGCCAGCCTGCGCGCCATGCTCAGGACCACCCTGGCCAACCCGCAATAGCCCGGGCTGTCGAGCACCTGCTCGACGACAGGTTTCAGCATCGCCCGGCGTAGCGCTGGCGCG